>DAIUFO010000133.1:0-9638 GCA_036844545.1 Chloroflexota bacterium | reverse complement strand
CGGCCGGAACGGAGGGCAGATTTAGTACGCGGCGAGTTTGCGGATGCCTTCCAGGATGCGCTCGGTGGAAGGCAAGTACTCGTGCTCCAGGACGGAGCTGAAGCTGAAGTGGACGTCGGGGCCGGCGATGCGGAGGATGGGGCCGTCCAGGTAGTCGAAGGCTTCCTCGCTCAGCAGCGCTGACACCTCGGCGCCGATGCCGCCGGTCTTGTTGTCTTCGTGGAGGACGAGGCACTTGCTGGTCTTCTTGACCGAGTCCAGTATGGCCTGGCGGTCCAGCGGGCAGAGCGTCCGCAGGTCGAGCACCTCGACGGACACACCTTCCTTGTCGGCCAAGTCGGCCGCCTCCAGCGCCTTGTGGACCATGGCCCCGTACGTCACGATGGTTATGTCCTTGCCCTCACGGCGCACCGCGGCCACGCCAAAGGGCTGCGCGTCGTCGGACAGTGACTCGACCTTCTGCCGGCGGTAGAGGTACTTGTGCTCGAAAAACAGCACCGGGTCCGGGTCGCGGATGGCCGTCAGCAGTAAGCCTTTGGCGTCCTCGGCGGTGGCCGGCGTGGCGATTTTGAGGCCAGGCACGTGGAAGAACAGCGCCTCGACGGACTGCGAATGGAACGGCCCGCCGTGGACGCCGCCGCCAAACGGCGCGCGGACGGTGATCGGGCACTCGAACATGCCCTCGGTCAGGTAGCGGATTTTGGCGGCCTCGTTGATGAGCTGGTTCATGGCCGGATGGATGTAGTCGGCAAACTGGATCTCGGCCACGGGGCGCAGGCCGTTCATCGAGGCGCCGATGCTGACGCCCACGATGCTCGACTCAGCCAGCGGCGAGTCGATGACCCGCTCGCGTCCGAACTTGTCGGCGAAGCCTTCGGTGGCCCGGAAGACGCCGCCCTCGCCCACGTCCTCGCCCAGCACGATCACTGACGGATCGCGCTCCATCTCCTGGTACAGACCTTCTCGTATGGCTTCGATGAAGGTCGGCATAGGGCTACACCCCTTCCGGAGACGCGCTGCTGGAAGGTCCCCGTCCCGGAGGGACCTCCGCGAACACGTGCTTCAGGATGTCCTCCGCCTTGGCGTCGGGGGCGTGCTCGGCCTCCTCGGCAGCGCTCTGGGCGAG
Organism: Chloroflexota bacterium; assembly: GCA_036844545.1. GTDB lineage: Bacteria > Chloroflexota > JAJPGV01 > JAJPGV01 > JAJPGV01 > DATGVV01. The sequence continues at coordinate 8,512 of DAIUFO010000133.1, read as the reverse complement.
CGTCTTCACCTCTGCATCGACGGCCGCCATGCCGGCATCGTCCAGCACGCCACGGCGCCGCAGATTCTGCCGGAAGGCGTCCATCGGATCGTGCCGCTGAAGCGCTTCCCGCTCCTGTTCGGACAAGTAACGGCGGTCGTCGTCGTCGCTGGAATGCGGCCGCAGCCGGCGCAGCTTGGCCTCGACCAGGGTTGGGCCGCCACCGGCGCGCGCCTTCTCGGCGGCAAGGCGCGTCGCTCGGAACACGGCCTCCGGATCGGTGCCGTCAATGGTCACGCCCTCGAAGCCATAGGCCGAGGCCCTGTCGGCCACGTTGACCACCGCCATCTGCCGCGCCACCGGCACCGAGATGGCGTAGCCATTGTTCTGGCAAAAGAAGATGACCGGCAGCTTGTGCACGCCGGCCCAGTTCATGCCTTCGTGAAAGTCCCCTTCGCTGGTCGCGCCGTCGCCGAAGTAGACGATCGTCACGGCGTCGTCGCCCTTGATCTTGGAGGCCAGCGCGGCGCCTGCCGCTTGCGGGATCTGGGTGCCCACCACGCTGGTGACGGGCATCAGCTTGAGCTTGTCGTCGATCAGGTGCCAGGGCAGGTGCCGGCTGCTGCCGTTCACTGGTGCGGGCTTGCCAAAGGAGCTGAAGAACAGGTCGCGCGGCTCCATGCCGAGCGTCAGCGCTACGCCGATGTCGCGGTAATAGGTGAACACGATGTCGTGCCCGGCGCGCAGGGCGAAGGCGCTGCCCACTTGGGCGGCTTCATGGCCGCGGCAGGAGGCGACAAAGGGCAAGCGCCCTTGGCGGTTGAGGTTCCAGGTCTTCTCGTCGACTGCTCGGGTGAGGGCCATAAGCCGGTAAATCCGGCAAAGGTCAGCCTCCGAGAGGTCGGGATTGGCGGGCTCCTTGGTGGAGGTCTGGCCCGAATGCGGACCGACGACCATTTCGCGCATCACACTCATACGGCGGGCAACACTCCTTCGTGTTTCCTTCGAGCCGCCTGTAGGGTAGCACGAAGTATGCCCCCAAGGGAGCGGTGTTCGGGCTAGCTCGCCGTTACCTGCCTCTTCACGTTTTCGGTGAACTCGGCCATCATTTGCTCGGCCTTTTTGCGGATGACGGGCTGGCCGAATTCGCCGATCTTGCCCATGACGTTGGCGTTGGTGCTGATGGTCAGCTTGACTTCGTTCGCACCGAGCTCCTCGAGCTGCATGCCCATCTTGGCCTGCACGCCGCCGCCGACTTTGCGGTCGCTGGCCTGAGCGGTCATCTCGGCCTTGCCGGCGGACTCGTCTCGGACGTCCATGGTGATCTTGCCGGCCAGGGTGAGGCTGATGGGGCCGACGCGGATCTTCAGCGTGCCTTCGTAGTTATCGCCGTCGAGCGGCTTCACGTCCTGGACGCCGGGGACGCAGGTGGAGACGTTGGGCACGTCCATCAGGAAGGCCCAGACCTTGGATTTAGGGGCGGCGATGTTGGCGCTGTGCTCGAAATTCAATGCCCGTTGCCTCCGGCGGCGCCGGCGCGCTCGAGGGCTTTCTCCAGGGCGCGGCGGACGAAGACGGGCACCATGTCCTTCTTGTAGCCGGCTGAGCCGCGGCCGTCGGAAACCGGGTCGGCCAGCTCTTTGGCGGTTTCGGCCGCCGAGCGGATGAGCTCGGGCGAGGGCTTCTGGCCGTTGAGCATGCGCTCCGCCTCGGGGCAGCGCTTGGCGGTGGGCGAGGCCGAGCCGAAGGCCAACCGGACGTCGCTCATGGCGCCGTCCTTGAGGACGACGACAGCCGCCGCGGAAACGGTAGCGTAGTCGTCCGCCGTGCGCGGCAGGAATTTCAGGTAGGCTGTGCCCGCGCCGCCTGGCAGCAGGGGAATCAGCAGGTCCGTCAGCACCTCGTCGGGGCGCATGGCGGTCTCGTAGTAGTCGACCATGAAGTCGGCCAGGGGCAGCGTACGCGTGCCCTGCTTGGAGCGCAGGCTGACCTCGGCGTTCAGGGCCAGCAGCGAGACTTGCGGGTCCTGGTTGGGGTCGCCGTGAGCCAGCCCGCCGCCGACGGTGGCGAAGTTGCGGACGCGGACCGTCGCGACGTGGCGATAGGTCTCCTCGACTAATGGCAGCGTCTGCTTGACTTCGGGCGAGTTGACCAGCTCCTGGTGGTGGACCAAGGCGCCGATGCGGGCCTTGCCGTCGCTGAAGGAAACGCTGTCCAGACCAGGGACTTTGCCGAGGCTGATGAGCACGTCCGGGTTCACCAGCCGCTGCTTCATCATGTTCACCAGGCCAGTCCCGCCGGCCAGGATCTTGGCGTCGTCACCCTTCTGGACCAGCAGGTCCAAGGCCTCGTCGACGGAGCTGGGAGCGAAGAAATCGAAGCTGTTCACGCCCGCGCTCCCGCCTGCTCAACCTCAGCGGCCTTGAGGATGGACTCCATGATCTTGTAGTAGCCGGTGCAGCGGCACAGGTTGCCCATCATCCAATGCTTGACGTCGTCGACCGTCGGGTTGGGGTTCTCGTCCAGCAAGGAGCGGGCAGCCATGATTTGGCCGCTGGTGCAGATGCCGCACTGAAAGCCACCATAGTCGATGAAGGCTTGCTGCACCGGATCGAGCACCCCGTTCTTGGCCAGGCCCTCGATAGTGTCGATCTCGGCGCCGTCCGCCATCACCGCCAGCGTGATGCAGCTGCTGATCATCTTGCCGTCGAGCAGCACGGTGCAAGCGCCGCACACGCCCACGCCGCAGCCTTCGACGCTGCCGGTAAGGCCGAGGTCATAGCGGATGCAGTCGATCAGGGTGCGCGTGGTGGGCACTTCGACCTCGTGCCGCTTGCCGTTCACGGTAAGGGAAATCTTCTTCTTGATCATCGCCGTCGCATTCTACAGGGTTACGCGATCCTCATAGCGGCGCTCCGCCAGCGCTGTGTTGAAGTCCTCGTCTGAGATGCCGTTGCGGCGCTGAAAGGCGCGCAGGATGTAGGGCTGCGCGCCCATGTCCCACAAGGCCAGCACGTCCTTGCCACAGATGGCAGCCCGTTCGGTATCGCTCAGCTCGAAGCGGCTCAAATAGGTGTCAGGCTCGGAGCTGAACAGCTCGCGATTGGCGGCCAGGTGCAACTCGGCCATCGCTTGGTTCATGGCATACCAGGTCATCGTCCCATTGTGCATGATGCACAACAGCGCACGTGGGCAGTTAGTCGTATTGCCGATGACGAGGCGGCCGCGGTCAGGTACGATTGTCCGGTATCCCCCCATTTGGAGGTTAATTCACCATGTCTACGCCAGCCGAGGTCCTCAAGTTCGTCAAAGACAAGGGCCTCAAGATCATCGACGTCAAGTTCGTCGACATGCCAGGCACCTGGCAGCACTTCTCTATCCCGGCCACCGAGCTCAGCGAGGACACCTTCTCGGAAGGCCTGGGCTTCGATGGATCGTCCATCCGCGGCTTCCAGAAGATCAACGAGAGCGACATGCTGCTCCTGCCCGATGCCACCACGGCCACGATCGATCCAGCTTGCAGGATTCCCACATTGAGCGTTATCTGCGACGTGAAGGATCCCATCACCGGTAAGCCCTACAGCCGCGATCCCAGGCACGTGGCCAAGAAGGCCGAGGCGCACCTCAAAAGCACCGGCATCGGCGACACGATCTACTTTGGCCCCGAGGCAGAGTTCTACATCTTCAACAGCATCAGCTTCGACCAAACCAGCCACGGCGCGTTCTACGAGATCGATTCCGAAGAAGGCATCTGGAACAGCGGGGAGCCTGGCCTGGGCTACCGCCCGCGCTACAAAGAAGGCTACTTCCCAGTGCCCCCCATGGACAAGCTGCAGGACCTGCGCAGCGAGATGATCCTCAAGATGGAGGACGCGGGCATCAAGATTGAGGTCCAGCACCACGAGGTGGGCACGGCGGGGCAGGCTGAGATCGACATGCGCTTCACCACCCTCACCAAGATGGCTGACCAGCTGATGATGTACAAGTACATCGTCAAGAACACCGCCAACGATAACGGCTACACGGCCACGTTCATGCCCAAGCCGATCTTCGGCGACAACGGCTCCGGCATGCACTGCCATCAGTCCATCTGGAAAGGCGGCGTCAACACGTTCTACGACGAGGCCGACAAGTACGCCCTCATCAGCCAGAGCTGCCGCTGGTACATCGGCGGGCTGCTCAAGCACGCGCCCTCCATCCTGGCCTTCGCCGCGCCGACGACGAACAGCTACCGCCGCCTGGTGCCCGGTTTCGAGGCGCCGGTGAACCTGATGTATTCGGCTCGCAACCGCAGCGCCTGTGTTCGCATTCCGATGTACTCCACCTCACCCAAATCCAAGCGCCTCGAGTTCCGCATCCCGGACCCGTCCTGTAACCCGTACCTGTCCTTCGCGGCCATGCTGATGGCCGGCCTGGACGGCATACAGAACAAAATCGAGCCGCCCAAGCCCATCGACAAAGACTTGTACGAGCTGGAGCCCGCGGACGCCGCCAAGGTCAAGTCGGCGCCAGGCTCACTGGGCGAAGTCCTAGATGCACTGGAAAGCGACCATGCTTACCTGCTGAAGGGCGGCGTCTTCACCAAGGATTTGATCGATAACTGGATCGAGTACAAGCGTGACCAAATCGTCCAGCTGTCCCTTCGCCCGCACCCCTACGAGTTCCACCTGTACTACGACGTGTAGCGGGAATTAACGCTCAGGTAAGCCTTCAACACCCCGCAATCGAGCACAGATCACATAGCTCACGAGGAACGGCCCTGTAGGCAACTCCAGGGCCATCTTCTTTGTACCCCTGTGCGGCGGCCGGTAATGCTCCGTTCAGCCAGATGTATTGACACTGGATATCCATAGGACTACAATTTCGGTAGGTGGGTGAGCGGCCGTACCAGGCGTATGAGAACAACGGCCAAATCTTTCGCTTCCACGCTGACGAAGACGGCACTTTGCACGTTCTCGCTTCCGGGGAGGCCACTCGGGCTGACGTGTACAACTGCTTTTGGAACGGCGAACGTACATTCGACCCCAAGTTCCGCCGTTTCGTCAGCCGCTCAGCTACCCACGTCCTGTACTGGGCGTGGTATGACAACGTCGAAGGCAATGACGTGGTCGTCATCTCCTGCAGGAGGCCAAGCTGAAATGGACCGTCGCCACACCCAAGACAAACTCGTCAGCGCCGGCATCGAGCGCAACCCCGACGTACTCCGTCTCCTCGAAGAAGGAGAACAGGAAGAACGCGAACAGCTTGGTGCTGAGATGCGCGTCAACATCCGCTGGGGACGCGATCAGGTGAACATCATCAAGAAGGCCGCCGCCGGCCTCGACGTGCCGTATCAGCTCTACATCAAACAGGTGGTCATCCGCCAGGCGATGATCGACCTCAAGGAAACAGAGCAGGCCCTCTTGGCGGCGAAGTCGTAGCAACATGACGAGTCCCCCACCGACCCCAAGATTCGGGACGTCATGACGATATGGCCGCGACCATCCCGGCCGACGCGCACTTGGTGGTGGGGCTGCCAGGCGGCCAGCGTATCATCGCCGGCATGGCGGATAAGGCGGCACAGGTCACAGGGGAAGCCAAGAAGGCATTTGCCCACTACCGAGAGCAGCAAAACCCGGCGACCAAAGAGGAAGCGACGTTCGTGGCCGGCTTTATGGCCGGCTACATCATGGGCTTTGCCGAGGGCCTGGAGGACGATCCTTTCGGCCGCGTCGTTGGCCGCATGCTGCGCACACACAACGAGGCGATCGCTGTCCCTTACGAGGCCCGGACATACACGCTGACGGTCAGGCCATCATAGCCGCCCCCGGAGTGTCGTTGCTCGCTCGGCTGGCACAAAGTTTGCGCTAGCCCCGTTCTTAGGAAGGCTTCCCGGAACAACCACTACTCAACATGGGACGCAACGTGATGGAGCAAGACAGCACTATTCAACCCAAAGATCCGATCCAGTTCGAGCAGGCGCGTGCCCGGCTCAACCGCAACCGGGCGCAGCTCGGCATGGCGCGACTGCAAAAGGCGCTGTGCGACCCCGCCCGGCTGCAAATCATCGAAGTCCTATCAGCCGGCCCGCTGTGCGTGAATGATCTATCGCTCGTCATCGAGCGGACGCCAGCGGCCACGTCGCAGCACCTGCGCGTCCTGCGCGACCTGGACCTTGTCGCCGGCGCGCGCCGCGGCACGTCCATCTACTACAGTCTGAAGCCGGGGGCGGCCACCCAGCTCGAGGGAGTGCTGAACAGCCTGGCCGCGCTGCCGGCCGCGAGCAGCGGCTGACGAGCCCTGTTACGCTAGGCGCCCGTGACGTATGGTGGCACAAGTATTGCTGCGTCCACACGCAGAAATGGATGAGAGGGACACGACCATGGTTCGGCTGGCCATATTCCGGATTGACTTGCGCTCTGCAATCGCCTCGTGAGGCGCGCCACCACTGTTCTCGTGGTCGAGGACGACGACGCTATCCGCCTCATGATAGTGGAAGCCCTCAAGCTGGAGGGCTATGATCCGGCTGCCGTCGGCAACACACCAACCGCCCTGGAGCACATCCGCCGCCAGCGGCCCGACCTGATCATCACGGACTACCATCTCCCCGGCCCGGATGGCCTCGAGCTGCTGCGGTCTCTTCAGGCCGAGGGCTTCGGCGACGTGCCCGCTTTGGTCATCAGCGCCGACGTCCGTCCACCAGACTTGCCCGTCACGTCGTTCATCCCGAAACCCTTCGAGCTCGACGCTATTTTGCGCGCCGTTCGGCGGGTGCTGGGCAAACGAAAGAAAGATACTGACCAGCGCGCGGAGTCTCGTTCGCCGGGCCGTTTGGCCTGGGCAAGCTGGCTTGCTTCTACGGAGATGGCGCTGGCGTAAGCTACCATTCCCTCGATGGAGCACATCCGCCTCGTCGAGCGTCCGGAGCTCCGTGAGCCCGTCTTGATCGCCGCTTTCGCCGGCTGGAACGACGCCGCCGCGTGCGCCACGTCCGCGGTTCGGCTGCTGGTCGAGCAATGGCACGCCCGCAAGTTCGCCGACATCGATCCGGAGGAGTTTTACGACTTCTCAGTGAACCGCCCGCGGGTGCGGCTTGACGAGAAGCTGGTGCGCCGGCTGGAGTGGCCAGCCAACGAGTTCTTCTATCACCGCGCTGAGGACCAGCCGCACGACTTCATGTTCTTCCTTGGTCAGGAGCCGAGCCTGAAGTGGCGCACCTTCACCTCCAGCATCACTGCCCTGGCCCGTGACCTGGGCGTGAGCCACGTGGTGCTGGCCGGGGCGCTCATCGCCGATGTGGTCCACACGCTGCCCGTCCACATGAGCGGCTCCAGCAGCGACCCCGACATGCGCGAGCGGATGACCAGCCTGAACGTCACCTTCTCCCGCTACGAGGGGCCTACCGGCGTGGTGGGCACGCTGACCGACCGCTGCGCCCAGGACGGCCTCAAGGCCATCTCGATGTGGGGAGCCGTGCCGCACTATATCCCAACCACGCCCAACCCGAAGGTGGTTGCCTCACTCTTGCGCCACATGCGGGACCTGCTCGGCTTCGAGCTGGAGGTGGCCGACCTCGAGACCGCGGCGCGCCGCTTCGAGGACCAGGTGACCGACGCGGTCAACACGAACGAGCAGCTGCGCGATTACATCCGGGATCGCGAGCGGCGCGAACGCGAGGAAGAGGCCACCGAGCCGACGCGGCTGGACGACTTCCCCAGCGGCGAGACTGTCGTCCGCTCGCTGGAGGAGTTCCTGCGCCAGAACCGCCGCCCGCAGAGCGACAACTAGAGCGCGGCTTGTCCCCTCGCCCGTCGCAACGGGCGAGGGTTAGGGAACCCGGCGCATGCCGAGCATACCTGCGAGTGGCCACGGTAGCTCGCGGCTGAGCACAGCCCCAGCCCACACCAGGCCAAACGCGAGGGCGTCCAGCAGCATGAACGCCCTCGGCGCCCCCAGGTCCGCCAGCATGCGGTACACGGCTGCCGACCGCGCCAGCACGCCAATCACCACCACCGATAGGCCGATGGCCACCGCCGCGGTGTGGGGCTGCTGTACCCGGAAGGCCCGCCACCAGGCCAGGAACGCGGCCACCGCTGCGAAGCCCAATCCAAGAGTGTTGAACAGGACCGTGGGCGCCACCCACCCACCGCGGACCAGGACGCCCTCGCCGTTGCTGCCGTTCAGCGCGGCGAGCGCGGTGGCGTTCACGTCGGCAGGCAGCGTAAGGCCAAGCTGAATCGCCGACAGCGCCAGCACCAGCAGCGCCGGCCAGCGCGCGGTCTTGCGGCCAACAACCAAGTACAAGCTGCCAACCCCCACCCAGCCTGGAAACATCGAGGCCCCAAGCGCATAGTAGAGCCGAAACGCCGCGCCGCTGCCTCCCGTAGCGCCGGCATAGCTCACGGCCGCCAGCCCGCCAATCAGCAGCGCGCCCGCCCAGAAGAACGACTCCCGCCCCAGCGCCCACGCGCCCCCGAACCCGATCAGCGCCGCCAGCGCGCAAAAGACATAGATCACGGCTCCAAGCCTACCCTGGGGTGCCCTCACCTAGCCC
>DAIUFO010000132.1:0-9658 GCA_036844545.1 Chloroflexota bacterium | reverse complement strand
ATCGTCTGCGTGTGGGCCATGCTCAGCCTGTCGGCGAACCTGGTGCTGGGCTACACCGGGTTGTTCACGGTCGGCCACGTGGGCTATCTGGCCGCTGGGGCGTACATCGCCGCCATCCTGAACATCCTCCTGGGCGTGAACTACTACCTGACGATTCCCGTGGCGGTCGCGGGCACGGCGGTCTTCGCGCTGCTGACGCTGCTGCCACTGATGCGGCTGGGGCCATTCCACTTCGGCTTGGCCACGCTCGGCCTGAACGTGGTCATCGTCGACGTCATCCACAACACGGCTCCACGCTCGGCCGGCGCGGAAGGCCTGTTCGGCCTGAAGCTGCCGCCCCCGATCGACCACGCCCCCGGCCAATTCGCCGTCTGTCTGACGGCTCTGGCCATGTGCGGCTTGCTGGCTTGGTGGATCGTGAGCTCGCCTTTTGGCCGCTCGCTGCGTGGCATCAGGGACGATGCCGGCGCGCTGGCCAGCCTCGGCAAGGATCCCGACCGCTACCGGATGGCCATCTGGACCGTCAGCGGCGGCATCGCCGGGCTGGCAGGAGCGCTGTACACCACGACGCTGTTCTACATCGACCCAACGGTGTTCGTGGTCACCTTCTCCTTCTTCCTGCTGGTGTACATCGGCGTCGGTGGGCTGGCCAGCATCGTCGGCTCAATCCTGGGGCCGTTGATCCTGATCCTGTTCAACGAATCGCTCAGGTTCACCGGCCTGCCCAGCGACTTTTCGGGACCGGTGCAGCAGATGTTGTACGGCCTGCTGCTGGTGCTGCTGATGTTGTTCCGGAGGCAGGGGCTGCTCGGCAAGTACGAGTTCCATGACTAAGCGGCTGAGCGTGGAGCAGCTCGGCAAGCACTTTGGCGGCGTCCACGTGTTCGAAAACGTGAGCTTCGCCGTGCCGGAGCGAGGCATCACGGCGCTCATCGGCCCCAATGGCGCCGGCAAGAGTACGCTGATCAATATCGCCTGCGGGGTGCTGCCCGCCGACAGCGGCGGCGTGCTGCTGGACGGCAAGCCTTCGGCCATCCGCCGGCCGCACCAAGCCGCCGGCTGTGGTCTGGCGCGGACCTTTCAGGACGTGCGGCTGTTCCCTACCATGACGGCGCTGGAAAACGTCATGGTGGCGCTGCCCGGTCAGCCGGGAGACCGGCTCAGGGGCCTGCTCAGCCGCCGCTGGCGGCGCGCGGAGGAGGCTAACCGCAAGCTCGCCCTCGAGCTGCTGGCTCGGCTGGAGCTGGCTGGGGTTCAGCATGACCTGGCGCGCGACCTGCCGTTCGGGACCCAGAAGCTGGTCGGCCTGGCTCGGGCGATAGCCACCGGCGCCAGCACGCTGCTGCTGGACGAGCCCAGCACCGGGCTGGAGCTCAGCCGCTTGCCGCTGCTGACGTCGCTGCTGGCGGAGCTGCGCCAGAACGGCCGGACGGTCCTGCTGGTCGAGCACAACGTCGACCTCGTGGCGGAGGTCGCAGACCAAGTAGTGGTCCTGCAGGGCACCGTCATCGCCTCCGGCTCGGCAGAGCAAGTACTGCGCGACGAGCAGGTCATCCGCGAGTACCTGGGGCGGCTCTACGATGCTTGAGGTCCGTGAGGTGGTGGCCGGCTATGGTGGATTCGAGGTGCTGCACGCCGTGAGCCTGGCCGTCACCGAGCAGGAGATTGTGGCCCTGCTCGGTCACAATGGCGCAGGCAAGTCCACCTTGCTCAAGACCGTCTACGGCCTGCTGCCCGTACGAGCAGGCTCTTTGTCATTCCGAGCGCAACGAGGAATCCGCGCTCCGCGGCCGGCAACGGATGCCTCGCTCGACGCTCGGCATGACAAGGCGGGAGAGCTTCCGGCTGGCTTCGTCGGCTACGTGCCGCAGGAGGGCAATGTCTTCGCCCACCTGTCGGTTGCCGACAACCTGCGGCTGGGCGCCTACAGTCGGCGGCTGCCGAGGACAGCGGCCAGCGCCGCGATGGACGAGGTATTCGCGCTGTTCCCCATCCTGAGGGAGCGAAGCCGGCGGCCGGCGAGCGTACTCAGCGGCGGCGAACGTCAGATGCTGGCGATCTCCGTGGCGCTGATGGCCAGGCCCAAGCTGCTGCTGCTCGATGAGCCCTCGGCCGGCCTGGCCCCCGTTGCCGTTCAACGGGTGTTCGACACCATCGCCGAGATGCGCTCGAAGCTCGGCCTGACGGTGCTCCTGGTCGAGCAAAATGTGAACGAAGCGCTGCGGCTGGCCAGCCGCGCCTACGTCATGGAGGAGGGCCGGATCGTTTTCGCGGGCGCCTCAGCCGAGCGAGAGGCGGTGATCCATCACCTGTGGGGGCTTGCCCGCAAGCGGGACGTCTCCTCCTCCAGCACCGCGCCATCGTCCGGATCGATCGCCACCCCGTAGTCTCGTTCGGCACTCTCAACCGAGACGTAGCCGTTCAGCACGTCTCCCAGCACCTGCTCGGGCGGCCGGGTGAGTGGATCGCCGAAGCCACCCCCGCCAGGCATCTCGATGCCGATGCTGTCCCCGGCGTGCATCTCCAGCGTCTCCAGCGGCCGCAGCGCCCGCTCGCGGTCCGATCCCGGGTTCAGCCAGGCCGCCACCCGGCTGGGCGCCTGCCCGCCTTGCACACCCCAGCCGCCGAACTTGAACTGGTGGCCGAGCCGCAGTGTGAACATGGCGTCGCCCAACAGCTCGTACTCCTTGCGGTAGCCTGGTCCGCCGCGGAAACGGCCGGCGCCCGAGGTGTCCGGCATCCACTGGTGGCAGCGGACGCGCACCGGGAACTCGGTCTCGACGATCTCCACAGGGGTGTTGGGCGTCACGTGGCTCATGCCCATCACCGGGAAAGTGCCGTCGTGCTCGGGAGTGGCCCCCAGCGCGGTGCACTGCAGCTCGTATTGAATGGCCTGCTTGCCCGCCCGCCCCTGCCGGTACCCGACGGCGATGGCTCCCTGGCCCAGCCCGGCGGTCCCTACCGCGCGGCTGGGGTTGAGCTCCGCCAGCGCACGCTGGATGGTGCTGTACACCACGTGCGTGAAGCCGAAGTAGCTGTTGACCGGCATGGGCCAGCGAGCGTTGGTAATCGTCCCCTCAGGATTCACAATGTTGAGCGGTCGCCGCGCGCCGTGATTGATGGGGATGCTGGGGTCCAGGTACGACAGCAGCGCCAAGAGGGCCGCCGTTTCGGCGTGCTGCGGCCGCAGGTTGATCGGCCCCTTGACCTGAGGGTGCATGTCACTGTAGTCGATAGTGATACCGTCGCCCTGCTTGATGACTTTCACATGAATGCGCACGGGTTGGTCCAGGTCCACACCATCATGGTCCACCCACCCCTCGGCCTCGACCTCCCGATCCGGCCATTTGGCCAGCTCGCGGCGCACGCGCATCTCGCTCAGCCCCTGAAGCTGCCCGAAAGCGCCCACGATGGTGTCGATCCCATACTCCGCACACAGGTCTCGGATGCGCTGGACGCCCACCCGCGTGCAGCCCACTTGCGCCCGGATATCGCCGGCCACCGTTTCGGGGCTGCGGCTGTTGCGTTTGACGATGGCCTCGACCTCGCGGACGACACCGCCGGCCGTCCAATAGCGGACGCCCGGCAGCAGCAAGCCGTCATGGAAGATCTCGCGTGCCGCGGCGCCCGATGAGCCCGGCACCAGCCCCCCCAAGTCGGTCTTATGGGCGATGCTCACGCAGTAGGCGATGATGCGCCCCTCGATCATCACCGGCGAAACGATCACCAAGTCTGGCACGTGCAGGTTGCCGCCAATATAGGGGTCGGTCAGGATGAAGCTGTCCCCGTCCCGCATCTCCCCGGGCGGGTAATTGCGCATGACCGCCCGGGTGCTGAAGTAGTACGGCAGCAGATGGTAGGGCGCGCCCGACGCCATCACCACGTAGCCGTCGCGGTCGCAAATGCCGGCCGAACCGTCGAACGACTCGCGCAGGATGGTGGAGTAGCCGCTGTGGAACAGCAGGTGCTCCATGCTCGATACGGTCTCGCGCAGCCGGTTGTTGAGCACTTCGAGAGAGATCGGATCGAGGTCCATTACACTGCCTCCACCGTGATGATCAGCGTGCCGCGGTCATCCACCGCCGCCCTCTGGCGGGCCAGGATCACGGTGGTCGAGTCGAGCTGCTCCACAATTGCCGGGCCTTCGATCTCGGACCCAGGCGGCAGGCCGTCGCGACGGTACACCGGCGTGAGAACGTAGCCGCCTGTTTCCTGGAACAAAACATCGCGCCGGCCGATCAGCGCATCTTCCGCGCGCCCTTTGGCCTGAATGAGCGGCAGGTCGAGCCGCGGCACGGGGCTCACGGATACGACCCGCAAGTTCACGACGTCCGGTACCTCCTCCGGCGCCGAGATGCCATACACCTCCTGGTGCAGCTCATCGAACGCCCGTCGTATGCCGGCTTTGCCTGCCTCGGTCCAGGCTCCCGACGGGCAGGGCACGGTCAGCTCGTAACCCTGGTAGGGGTAGCGCAAGTCCATCTGGCGCAGGAGCTTCGCTGAGGCAGCGTCGAACCCCTCCTCCCTCGCCTCCGCCAGCGCCCGCTCCTCCAGCCGCTCGTACGCGGCGTCCAGCTCCTCGACTGCAACACCAGTCAGGGCGGCCAGACGGCTCTGGAGGTAGTAGTGCTTGACGTCGGTTTGCAGCAGCCCCATAGCGCAGCTGATGCCGGGATTCGGCGGCACGATAACGCGCGGGATGCCCAGATCGCGCGCCACTTGCGCGGCGTGGACGGGTCCGGCGCCGCCGAACGCCACCAGGGCGAACTGGCGTAGATCCAGCCCACGCTCCATCAGCGACAGCCGCAGGCCGACTTCGATGTTCACGTTCACAACCCTGCTGATGCCCAGCGCCGCTTCTTGGACCGTGAGCGACAGTGGGCCGGCGATGCGCTCGCGAATGGCTTGCTCGGCCAGTTCCTTGCTGAGCTGCACCCGCCCGCCAATGAGCCCTCCCGGACCGAGGTAACCGAGCAGCAGGTCGGCATCCGTGACCGTTGGCTCCTGGCCGCCTCGTCCATAGCACGCCGGCCCCGGGTCGGCCCCGGCTGAATGCGGCCCAGCCTTCAGGAGGCCGTCGGGGCCTAGCCAGGCAACCGTCCCTCCGCCCGCGCCTAGAGTGCGGATGTCGATCATCGGCGTGCCGATATCCTGGCCGCCGATCTTGCCCGTGCGCGTTTCCTGGAAGACGTTGTTGGGCATCACGCTGATGTCGGTGCTGGTGCCGCCCATGTCGAAGGTGACGACGTTGCGCTCGCCGCTAAGCTCGCCGATAGCAGAGCCGAACAGCACGCCGGCAGCGGGGCCGGACAGCAGCGTCTGATTGGGATAGTGCGAGGCCACGTCCAGGCGCATCAGCCCGCCGTTGGACTGCATGATGAACAGCTGCTTGGTAGTGACACCGAGCTCCCGCAGACGGGCGGCGAGCCGCTCCAGATACGTGGCGATCACCGGCCCCACGTAGGCGTCCAGCACCGTCGTCGAAATGCGGGGGTACTCCCGGATCACCGGCAGCACTACGCTGGACAGCGACACCCGGCACTCGGGATGCTCCTCGCGGATGATCTCGGCCGTCCGCTGCTCGTGGGCCGCGTTCATGAACGAGAACAAGTAGCAAACCGCGATCGACCCGACGCCACGATCGCGCAGCTTTCGGGCGGCAGTCCGCACCGCGGCCTCGTCCAGGGCCTCGATCTCGGAGCCGTCGAAGCCGATCCGGCCGCCGATCTCCTCCGTCCTCTTCTGCGGGATGAGCGCTGTGGGCTTCTGGTAGAAGGTGTCGATCAAGTCCGAGCCACTGGGCCGGGTGCCGCCACGCAGCTCGTATGTTGCCCGAAAACCGCGATTGATGAGCAGCCCGGCCACTGCCCCCTTCAGCTCGATCAGTGTGTTCGTGGCCACCGTAGTCCCGTGCGCGAAAAAACGAATGTCCGCGGGCCTGACCTCCGGCTCCTTGTCCAGCAGGCTGGTCAACCCATCCAGCACCGCGCGAGAAGGATCGTTCGGCGTGGAGGGCACTTTCGTGATGAGCAGCCGGCCGCTGTCGGCGTCGGCCGCGGCCACATCCGTGAACGTCCCACCGATGTCGATGCCTACAAGCCAGTTCGAATTTTCCCTCTCCCGCCGCGGCGGGAGAGGGTCAGGGTGGGGGAGCCCTTTCGGCGTCAAGGCCCATCAGCATACGACACCGAGCTCACAGTCGCCGCGCCAGAGCCTCCAGGCAGGCCAGGTTGTGGCCAGGCGCAAAGGTATCGACATACGGCAGCGCCGTCTGCATGCCGCGTCCGAGCTCCGAGCCTCCGAACAGCGGGTTGAGCCAGATCAACCGCCGCGCCCGGCGGCGGAGCAGGGCCATCTCCGCGTCCAGCAGCTCCAGGTCGCCGGTGTCCAGGCCGTCGCTCAGGACCAGGACCGTGGTGCTGCTGTCCACTGTCGAGCGGAAGTCGCGGTTGAAGGCTTGCAGGCTGGCGCCGATGCGGGTTCCGCCGGACCAGTCAAGGACCTCGTGCGAGATGCGCTCCACCGCTTGGTGGATGCTGCTCGTCCGGAAATAGCGTGTCACGCGGGTGAGGCGGGTGCCGAAGACGAACGACTCCACGCGGCCCAGCCCCCGCTGGAAGCCGTACACAAAATGAAGCAGGAACCGGCTGTACTCGTCCATCGAGCGGCTCACGTCGCAGATCAGCACCAGCCGCGTCTTTCGGATGGCGGGCTTCCGCCTGGCCAGTTCCAGCGCCGTGCCGCCGAAGCGCAAGCCGCGGCGCATCGTCCTGCGCAAATCGACGCGGCCGCCGTGGCGAGCTGGCTGCAAGCGGCGGCTCCGCCGCGTCGCCAGCTTGCGGGCGATGCGCCGCAGCGCTTCCTCGAAGGCGGCGCGGTCCTCGTCCTCCACGAACTCCGCGAAGTCCTTGGTCGCCAGCACCTCAAAGGCGCTGCACCTCGAGCTGGCATCCGGAGCCGCCACCGCCACCTGCTCATTCTCCTGGCGGCGGGCACCCAGCCGTCCCTCCCAGAACACCCGGAATGTCTGGTCGAACGCCTCCAGCTCGGCTTGCCCGCTCACCAGCACCGCCCGCAGCGCCAGCCGGAAGTCCTCGCGATCTCCCACG
Organism: Chloroflexota bacterium; assembly: GCA_036844545.1. Taxonomy (GTDB): domain Bacteria; phylum Chloroflexota; class JAJPGV01; order JAJPGV01; family JAJPGV01; genus DATGVV01. The sequence continues at coordinate 2,549 of DAIUFO010000132.1, read as the reverse complement.
TCCACCAGCTGCAGCGCCTGAACCGCGGCCACGCTGTGCGCCGGCGTCACTCGAAGCCCCTGCTCCCGCAACAGCCGGCAGAACTCCAGGATGCGGCCCATGAGTTCCTCGCCCGCCGCGGCGGGAGAGGCTAGGTGAGGGAACCCACCGGTTCCCGAGCTCTCATGTTTGCGTGCAGAGGCCGACTCCCTCACCCCTAGCCCTCTCCCGCACCCGCCGTCCGCGTAGGACCGGGCGAGGGGACAGTTTCCGCCAACTCCCGCAAGCCCTCCACCTCCAGCCCGTCCAACGACTCCAGCAGGCTGTCCAGCCATAGGCCGCGGACGGCTTCGATGTCGTCGCGGTCTTTGAGGACGACGCCGAAGGTTTGTTCCAGGCCAGCCCGGTCCAGCCGGGAGCGGCCGAGCGACATCAAGCTGATGGCCCATTTCACGCTCTCGGCCACGCCGGGCGCTTTCGACAGCCGCAGCCGGCGTAGGGCGGCCATGCTCGTGGCGATCTGGGCCGCCAGCAACTCGGACACCCCGGGCGCTTTGGCCACCAGGATGCTCAGCTCCTTGTCGAAGCTCGGGTAGTCGATCCACAGGTACAGGCAGCGCCGCTTGAGGGCGTCGGACAGCTCGCGGGTGCGGTTCGACGTCAGCACTACAAAGGGCGGCCGATCGGCCTTGATGGTGCCAAGTTCGGGAATCGTCACCTGAAAGTCCGACAGCACCTCCAGCAGGAAGGCCTCGAACTCCTCATCGGCGCGGTCGATCTCGTCGATCAGCAGCACCGGCGGCTTGCCGGTGTACGAGATCGCCTGCAGCAGCGGGCGCTTCAACAGGAACTCCGAGGCGAAGATGTGCGCTTCCTTGGTGTCGAGCGACAGGCTCTCCTGCTCTGCCAGCCGGATCCACAGCATCTGCTTGGGGTAGTTCCACTCGTACAGCGAGGTGTAGGCGTCCAGCCCTTCGTAGCACTGCAGCCGGATCAGCTCCGTTTCCTGGCTTGCGGCCAGCACCTTTGCCACTTCCGTCTTGCCGACGCCGGCATGGCCCTCGATCAGCACTGGCATGTGCAGCTCGGAGGCCAGGAACACGGTCGTCGCCACCTCGCGGTCGGTAACGTAGCCTTGCGCTTCCATCTGTTCCTGGACGCGCCGAATGCCTTCATCCACGTCCGCTAAGATACCGGTTCTAGTCGTGAGATACCAGAGATGAGAAACGAGAGACACGAGCTGCGTTTAAGCCGCCGCGCCTTTTTGGCCGCGACCGCCGGCGCATCGCTGCTGGCCGCCTGCGGCAAAGCTCCGGCGACAAGCGCCCCCAGCCCGGGCGCTTCGGGCAATCAGGGCTGGCAGACGCAGTGGGACAGCTGGATTGCCGGCGCGAAGAAAGAGGGCAAGCTGGTGCTCGCCTCAGGCCCCAGCCCCGAAGCTCGAGTGAAGGTGCCCGAGGCCTTCAAAAAGGCCTTCGGCATAGACGTGGAGTACCTTGGCGGCGCCACCAGCGACCTGGCCAACCGGCTCCGGAGCGAGCAGGCCGCCAACCAATTCAGCGTGGATGTGGCCGTCGCCGGCGCTGATACCGCCTACCTGGTCCTGTACGGTGAGCACCTCACCGAGCCCGTCAAGCCGCACCTGATCAATCCCGAGGCCACCAACCCCACCGGCTGGAAGAACGGCAAGGTCTGGTACATGGACCCGGAGCAGCAGTTCATCGTGCGTGCCTCGAGCTATCTCAGCCGGCCGCTCGCGTTCAACACCGATTATGTCAAGTCGGTGGAAGTCAAAGCCTGGCACGACCTGCTTAGCCCGCGCTACAAGGGCAAGATCGCCAGCTACGACCCCGCCAAGAACGGCTCCGGTGGCCAGACCTCGGCCTATCTCTACAACGTCCTCGGCGCCGACTTCGTCAAGGGGCTGTATGTGGACCAGGGCACCGCCGTCACCGGCGACTACCGCCAGCTGTCCGACTGGCTGGCCCGCGGCCTCTACCCCGTCGCCCTGGCCATGCGCGGCGAGGACGTCGACAAGCTCCAGAATGACAAATTCAAGGTCGAAGCCATCGGCTCGCTGGCCGACGCGGCGGGTTATGTGTCGGCGGGGTTCGGGCTGGTCAACCTGCTGAAGAACCCGCCGCATCCCAACGCTGCCAAGCTGTTTCTCAATTGGATTCTGATGAAGGATGGACAGATCGCGTGGAATTCCTCCCAAAAGACGGTAAGCATCCGGACCGACGTCGACAACGCCTGGGCCGACCCGAGCATCGTCCCCAAAGCCGGTGTGGACTACTTCGACACGTACTCGGCGGAGTACACCAGCACGGGTTACGCCAACGCCAACAAAGCCGTCAAGGCGCTGTTGGGGCAGTAGCATGAGCGCCGATACCGTCACCCTCACGCCCGAGATGGCTCGCGTCTTCGAGGCGCCCGACTTTCGCCTGGAAGGGCGCCTCAAGGTGACCGGCGGCGCCCGCTATGCCGGCGACATGATCCTGCCCGGCATGCTCTGGGCCAAGTTCCTGCGCAGCCCCTTCCCCCACGCCCGCATCGTGTCCATCGACACC
>DAIUFO010000131.1:0-9729 GCA_036844545.1 Chloroflexota bacterium | reverse complement strand
CGGGCCTGGAGCCGATCGACGACCTAAACGCCGCCGTCCGCACGGCCGAGGTCATCGTCGTCGTCGGCGACGCCAGCCAGGCCGCCGACGTCGCCAGCGTGAAGGTCCAGAACACGGCCCGCTACAACGGCGCCACCATCGTTCAGATCAATCCTTATCGCACCCAGCTCTCGAAGTTCGCCCAGTTCGATCTGCGCTGCGAGCCCGCCCAAGAAGCCGCCGCCCTCACGGCGCTGGCGCACAGAGTCAGTTCCTCCCCCACCAAAGTGGGAGAGGCGGAGGTGAGGGAACCAGGCGCCGCGGCTGCACCAAAGCCAGAAGGCACTCTCCCACCCGCCCAAACCACCCATGCCCTGCCCGACGAAGCCATAGAAGCCGCGGCCAAAGCTATCGCCGGCGCTAAGACAGCCTTGTTCGCCGTCTGCACCGGGCACTGGCTGCGCGGCCGAGCAGCCGCCGTTGGCAGTGCGCTCGCCAACCTGGCTCTGGCCAGTGGCAAGGTGGCCGGCGAGGGCAGCGGCGTCGTCTTCCTGCCCGAGAAGAACAACTCCATGGGCAGCATGGAGGCCGGCCTGCTGGCCGACTGCCTGCCAGGCCTCAAGCCTGCCACCGAGTCCGGCCTCACCATCGACCAGATGCTGGCCGGCGATGGTGGCGTTCAAGCAGCCTACGTGGTCGGCGAGAACATCTACGATCGCCTCCCCAACGTGCAGGCGCTGATCGTCCAAGACATCCTTATGTCCGAGACCGCCAAGCGGGCCGACGTGCTGTTCCCAGCCGCCAGCTACGTGGAACGGCAGGGCACGTTCACCAACTTCGAAGGCACCATCCAGTGGTTCAACCGGGCCATTCCGCCCGTCGGCCAGTCGAGGCCCGATTGGCAGATCACGACCGAACTGGCCAAGCGGGTCGCCCAGAAGCTGGACAAGGATGCGAAGTCGTTCGAATATCGTACGGTGTCGGACGTGACGCGCGAGTTCGAACAAGCCATCGGTCGCGAAGTGCCTCCGGCCCCTATCCTCATGCCGGGCATGGGCAATCCCGCCGGTCACCATCTCGCCGAAGCCATCGCCTCCGCCCAGGAGGCCAGCGCCCCCGAAACGCCGCTTGGCCCGCAAGGCGACTCCCGCTTCGCCACAAGCCCCGACTCCCGACTCCCGACTCCCGACTCCCGACTCACCTACCAACCCGTCGAATCCACACCGGCAGTCACGGCCAACGCCGACTACCCCCTCTTACTCATGACCGGCCCCCAACGCTGGATCAACGGCTCGACGTCCCGCTATGCGGACGGGTTGCTCGGCCTCTACCCTGACGCCAAGCTGGAGCTGAGCCCCGGCGACGCCGCCCAACTGGGCTTGCAGGATGGCGACGACGTGCATGTCGCCTCAGCCAACGGCGGCGTCCTGATGAAGCTCGAGGTGAGCCTCAACATGCCGCGCGGGGTGGCCATGATCCCCGGCTATGTCCAGTCGGCCTTCGACGCCGGCGTGGGCGAGGCCGTCAGCCGTCTGTTCGGCGCTGCCACTGGCGCCGTGCCGGTCAAGGTTGAGAAGCGCGAGGAGCGGGAGCTCGGCTTCGCCGGCTTCAACGATCGGGTGGCCATCGCCTGATGGAGTGGTACTACCCGCTCATCGTCCTGGTCAAGGTCGTCATCGTGCTCATCGGCGTGAGCCTGTCGGCCTACATCAATGTCTACTTCTTCCGCAAAGAGCTGGGCCGCATGCAAAGCCGCATGGGCCCCAACCGCACCGGACCCGAAGGGCTGCTGCAGTCGCTGGCCGATGCGCTCAAGATGCTCATCAAGGAGGACACCATCCCCGCCGGCGCGGACAGGATGCTGTTCAAGATGAGCCCGGGGCTGCTGATCGTCCCGATCTTCGTCTCCTTCGCGGTGGTGCCGTTCAGCAACGACTGGCAGTTCGGCTGCGGCAGCGGCGGCTGTTCCACCACCCTGCACCCGATCATTGCCCAGACCAACGTCGGCCTGCTGATCGTGCTGGCGCTGACGTCAATGGGCGTCTACGGGGTAGTGATGGGTGGCTGGGCGTCAAATAACAAGTACGGCATGATGGGCAGCCTGCGCGCCTCGGCCCAGCTCATCTCGTACGAAGTCACGCTCGGCCTGTCAGTCATCGGCGTGGTCATGCTGTCCCACAGTCTGAACCTCGAAGACATCGTCGCCGGCCAGGCCAGCGGCGGCTTCTGGAGCTGGTACATCGTGCGCCAGTTCCCGGCCTTCATCATCTTCTTCGCCGCCATCATGGCCGAATCGGCGCGGCCGCCGTTCGATCTGCCCGAGGCCGAGTCCGAGCTCGTTGCCGGCTACCACGTCGAGTACTCCGGCGCCCGCTTCTTCATCTACCAGACAGCCGAGTTCAGCGCCATGCTGCTGTGGATCTGCGTGGCTGTGCTGCTGTTCTTTGGCGGCTGGCTGCCGCCGTTTGGGGTCTTGGGCTTCATCCCCGGCTGGTTGTGGTTCATCGCTAAGTGCTACGGGCTCATGTTCGTCATCTTCTGGATCGGCGCCACCTGGCCGCGCATCCGGTACGACGAGCTGATGACCCTCAATTGGAAATACCTGCTGCCCATCGGCATCGTGAACTTCTTCATCGTGGCCATTTGGAAGACCGTGGCAGCGTCGTTGGGAGTTGGGGTGTGACGCATGCCTAAGTTGCCGCTGGCGCCCATGATCGATGGGCTCAAGGTCACGCTGGAGAACTTCTTCCGCGAGCCCACCACCATCCAGTATCCGGAGGCGCGCCGTCCCGAGCAGGCACGCGAGCGAGGCTTCCCCGTGCTGCGCAGCTTCCCCGACACCGGTGAGTGCCGCTGCGTGGCCTGTGGGCTGTGCGAGGTGGTCTGCCCCGGACACTGCCTGGAGGTCCATGCCCAGGAGGAGGGCGGCGACCGCCGCGTGCGCATCCTGGAGGAGTACATCCTCGACGCCTCGCACTGCCTCCTGTGCGGCTACTGCGCCGCCGCCTGCCCGGTGGAAGCAGTGGTCATGAGCGACATCCAGGAGATCGCCGGCTTCAGCCGCCGCCACATGATCTTCAACCTCGAGCAGCTCATGGAGATGGGCCAGCAGTTCGAGGCGACCTACGAGGCCACCAAGGGCGCCGCCGAGTTCCGCCTGCCCGATCCCGTGACCCCGTCTGTTCCTCTCCCTCCGCGGAGGGAGAGGCTAGGTGAGGGCACCTTATGACCCCCTCTATCGCCGTCTTCATCATCCTGGCGGCCATCGCCGTCGTCTCCGCGCTGAACGTCATCTTCCGCCGCAACCCGGTGCACAGCGCCATCTTCTTGGCCTTCACCATCGTCTGTTTGGCCGGCATCTTCGTGTTGTTGAACGCCGAGTTCATCGCCGCCACCGAGGTCATCGTCTACGCCGGCGCCATCATCGTCCTGTTCCTGTTCACCATGATGCTGCTGGACATCCGAGGCGGCATGCTCGCCCACCAGTTCCAGCGGCAGACAGGCGTCGCGGCGCCCGTCGCCATCCTGATCCTGGTCTGCCTGCTGGGCGTGGCCATTGGCGTCATCAACGTCACCGGTTTGCCGGCCGCCAAGATCGGCGCCGGACAAGCGGCCCAGCTCGGCAGCGTCCAGAACCTGGGCCAGGAGCTGTACTCCAACTTCCTGCTGCCCTTCGAGCTGGCGTCGCTGGTCCTGACCGTCGGCTTGGTGGGCGCCATCGGCCTCGCGGGCCGCGGCGACGAGGACAGCGAGGAGCAGCAGCGCATCGCCGCTGCCGAGGACTTCGACACCAAGATGCGCGCCGCCGAGAGCAGCACGCTGGAGCCCGAAGAAGGAGTTGCGCTTGCAGGCCACCACTGACCCGAGTCCCCTCGCCCGCCGCGGCGGGCGAGGGCTAGGGTGAGGGAATCCTGGCCGAGGGAACCATGGACATCCCGCTGAACTACCCCCTAGCCCTCTCGGCCGTCCTGTTCGCCACGGGGCTGGCCGGCGTCATCCTGCGGCGCAACATCCTGATCATCTTCATGTCCATCGAGCTGATGCTCAACGCCACCAACCTGCAGCTGATCGCCTTTGGCCGCTATTTTGGGAACGTCAACGGCCAAATCTTCGTGTTCTTCGTACTGGTCGTCGCGGCGGCGGAAGCCGCCATCGGTCTGGCCATCATCGTGTCCCTGGTTCGTAACTACAAAGACAGCCTCATGGCTGACGACTTCAACCTGCTGAAGGGCTAAGTTGGTCGATTTTCTCTGGCTGATCCCGGCCGCGCCCTGCGCGGCAGCCATCATCAACGGCGTTTTCGGTAAGAAGATTGGCAAGGTCACCGCCGCGGTGGCCATCACCGCCGTCGCCATCGCCTTCCTGCTGGCGCTGGACGTCTTCACCGGCGTCGCCGGCGCTGGACCTGATGCCAAGCAGCCCATAGCCGATGGCGCCTGGTATCAATGGATCGCCTCCGGCAGCAACTTCGCCGTCCAGGCCGGCTATTACATCGACCCGCTGGCGTCGGTGATGCTGATCGTGGTCACCTCCGTCGCGCTGCTGGTGCACATCTACTCCGTCGGCTACATGGCCGACGATGAGAGCTTCTGGCGCTTCTTCAGCTACCTGCCGCTGTTCACCTTCGCCATGCTGCTGCTGGTCCTGAGCAACAACTTCCTGCAGCTGTTCCTGGGCTGGGAAGGCGTGGGCCTGTGCTCCTACCTGTTGATCGGCTTCTGGTACAACCGGCCGTCGGCCACCGCCGCCGCCATGAAGGCCTTCATCGTCAACCGCGTGGGCGACTTCGGCTTCACCATCGGCATCATCCTCATCTGGCTCACCTTCGGCAGCATCCAATACTCCGACGTGTTCGCCAAGGCCAGTGCGGGCACGGTCGGCGTCGGCCTGCTCACGCTGATCACGCTGCTGCTGTTCGTGGGCGCCTGCGGTAAGTCGGCCCAGATCCCCCTCTTCACCTGGCTGCCGGATGCCATGGAGGGCCCCACGCCGGTGTCCGCCCTGATCCACGCCGCCACCATGGTCACCGCCGGCGTGTACATGGTCGCCCGCATGTACCCGCTGTTCATCCACACGCCGATCACGCTTACGGTGGTGGCCTGGGTCGGCGGCTTGACGGCGATCTTCGCCGCCAGCATCGGCCTGGTCCAGAACGACATCAAGCGCATCCTGGCCTACTCAACGGTCAGCCAGCTCGGCTACATGTTCCTGGCGCTGGGCGTCATGGTGCCCATCTCCGGCATCTTCCACCTGTTCACGCATGCCTTCTTCAAGGGTTGCCTGTTCCTGTGCGCCGGCGCCGTCATCCACAGCGTGGAGCACGCATTCCACCACGCCGAGGTTCACGACGATCCCCAGAACATCCAGAACATGGGCGGGCTGCGCCGCTACATGCCCTGGACGGCGGGCACCTTCCTGGTGGCCTGCTTGGCTATTTCCGGCATCTTTCCCTTCGCCGGCTTTTGGTCCAAGGATGAGATCCTGACCGGCGCCTTCACCAGCGGCCAGTACGCGCTGTATGCCATCGGCCTGTTCACCGCCTTCATGACCGCCTTCTACATGTTCCGGGAGTACTTCCTGGTGTTCGAGGGCCAGCCGCGCTTCAACGCCGAGCACGTCCATCCGCGCGAATCGCCGTGGTGGATGGTCGGTCCGCTGGTGGCCCTGGCGTTCATGTCCGTCGTGATCGGCGCCACTGTCGGCGCGCCGCCGGATCACGGCTTGTTCCGCAACTTCCTGGACCCCACGTTCGCTCCCTCCCTCGGCCAGGAGCGCGGCGAGACGGCCGCGGCTGAGACGCTCATCCTCATCGGCGTGTCGCTGCTGATCGCGATTTCCGGCATCTGGGTGGCTTGGATGATGTATCTGCGCCGCGCCTGGAGTCCCCACGCCTTGGCCGCGCGCTTCCCGCGCATCTACGACCTGCTGTTCCACAAGTGGTATGTCGACGAGCTCTACGACCGGGCCATCATCCAGCCGGTGCTTGCCTTTGCCCGCTTCCTATGGGGCTTTGACGGCTATGTCATCGACGGCATCGTCAACGGCCTGGGCTATCTCACCCGCGGCCTCGGCCGCGGCCTGCGAGTCACGGAGTCCGGCATCGTCGGCAACTATGCGCTGGGTATCGCCGCCGGCCTGGTGGCCATCGTCGGCAGCTTCCTCCTAAAAGGCATCGTCAGTGGCTAACTCTGTTCCTCGCCCTCCGCAGAGGGAGAGGCTAGGTGAGGGCACCCAATGCCCCTCCTGACCATCACCATCTTCCTGCCGCTCCTCGGCGCACTGCTCATCCTGCCGCTGAATCCAGCCAACAAGAAGGCCATCCGGCTGACGACCATTGGCGTGATGCTGCTCGATTGGCTGCTCAGCATGTATCTGCTGACCAGCTTCGACACGTCGACGAGCAATTACCAGTACGTCGAGAACATCCCCTGGATCAGCTCGCTGGGCATCGGCTACCACCTCGGTGTCGACGGCCTCAGCCTGCTGCTCGTGTTCCTGACCACCATGCTGAGCTGGATCTCGGTGCTGTCCACCTGGAACGCCGTGCAAATCCGGGTCAAGGAATACATGCTGGTGTTCCTGCTGCTGGAAATCGGCATGCTGGGCGTGTTCTGCTCGCTCGACTTCTTCCTGTTCTACGTCTTCTGGGAAATCGTGCTGGTGCCGATGTACGTCATCATCGGCGTTTGGGGCGGCCCGCGAAAGATCTACGCCACCATCAAGTTCTTCCTGTTCACCTTCATCGGCTCGCTGTTGATGCTGGTGGCCATCCTGGCGCTCTACTTCCAGCATGCCGCCCTGGCCAATGGTCAGCGCACGCTTGACATCCAGGCGCTGGGGGACGTGCACTACTCGCTTGCCTTCCAGATACCCGTGTTCCTGGCCTTCTTCGCCGCCTTTGCGGTCAAGGTGCCGCTGTGGCCGCTGCACACCTGGCTGCCCGACGCCCACGTCGAAGCCCCCACAGCCGGCAGCGTGATCCTGGCCGGGGTACTGCTGAAGCTGGGCGGCTACGGCTTCCTGCGCTTCAGCCTGCCCTTGCTGCCGGACGCGACCCACTACTTCACGCCGCTGATGATCGCGCTGGCCACGATCGCCATCGTCTACGGCGCTTTAGTCTCGCTCGTGCAGAAGGACTGGAAGAAGCTGGTGGCCTACTCCAGCGTCAGCCACATGGGCTTCGTGATCCTGGGCATCTTCGTCCTGAACCAACAGGGCTTGGAGGGCGCGATCCTGGAGATGTTCAGCCACGGCCTGCTGACCGGCGCCCTGTTCCTGTGCGTGGGCATCGTGTACGAGCGCATCCATGACCGCGAGCTGGCCCATCTGGGCGGCATCGCCCACTACATGCCTACCTACGCCGCCTTCTTCATGATCTTCATGCTGGGCTCGGTGGGCTTGCCGGGCTTGGCCGGGTTCGTCGGCGAGTTCCTGGTGATGCTCGGCACCTTCGGCCCCAGCCCGGCCGCAGGCTGGATCTCGATGCTGGCCATCATCGTCGCCGCGTGCTACCTGCTGTGGATGTACGGCCGGGTGATGTTCGTCAAGCTCAACACCGCCAGCTACGCCGAGGAGCTCACCGACCTGAGGCCCTATGAGATCCTGTACCTCCTCCCCCTCCTCGTCCTCGTCATCTGGGTAGGCGTCTACCCCGACACCTGGCTCAACCTCCTGCACCCCACCGTCAACCACATCCTGGCCCAAGCCGGCAGCGCCGTGGTGGCCGCCCGATGACGCCTTCATTTACCCTCGCCCGCCGCGGCGGGAGAGGGCAGGGTGAGGGCACCTTATGACCTCCGCCTACGTCCTCATGCCCGAAATCGCGGTCCCCGTCCTGGCCATGCTCATGCTCATCTTCGACGCGATCCTCAAGGAGAAGCACAAGTCCGAGCTGACCTGGCTGGCTCTGCTGGGCTTCGCGATCGCCGAGGCGTTGAACCTCTACGAGTGGGGCAGCGGCACCATCTCCGCCTATGCCGGCGCGATGGTGCTGGACAACTTCACAGTGTTCTTCAACACCCTGTTCCTGGCCACCGCCCTGCTCGTGACCCTCATGGCCCCGGCTTACCTTCGGGAGCGCGCCCTGCCCTTTGGCGAGTTCTACTCGCTGCTGTCCTTCGCTGTGCTGGGCATGATGTTCACCGCCGCCTCCACCGACCTGATCACCCTGTTCGTCGCTATCGAGCTGATGGTTATCTCGGTTTACATCCTGGCCGGCCTGGCCCGCCGCGAGAAGCGCTCCAACGAGGCCATCCTCAAGTACTTCCTGCTGGGCGCTTTCGCCTCGGCCATCCTGGTCTACGGCATGTCCTGGCTGTACGGCATCACCGGCCAGACCAACCTGGCCAAGATCGCAGCCTTCCTGGAAAAGGCCAATCTCAACGATCCGCTGCTGCTCATGACTATCGGCATCCTGGTCGTGGGCGTCGGCTTCAAAGTGGCGCTCGTGCCCTTCCATGCCTGGACGCCGGACGCCTACGAAGGCGCGCCAACGCCCGTCACGGCCTTCATGTCCGTTGGCCCTAAAGCCGCCGCCTTCGCGGCCTTGCTGCGCATCTTCGTGACGGCGATGGGCCCGGCCCAGCCCGACTATTCGCTGTTATTCGGGGCCCTGGCCGCGGCGACGATGACGCTCGGCAATCTCATCGCCATCCAGCAGACCAACATCAAGCGCATGCTGGCCTACTCCAGCATCGCCCACTCGGGCTACATCTTGGTAGGCATGGCCGCCTTCCGCCCGGGCGACTCCAACGACCTGGTCACCGGCGTGACCGCGCTGCTGTTCTACCTGTTCGTCTACACGTTCATGACCCTGGGCGCCTTCGCCATCGTGGCCTACGTCCAGGCCGGCCAGACCCAGGCCGAGACCTTCGACGACTACCGCGCCCTCGGCCGCCGTGCGCCGCTGACGGCCTTGGCTATGGCCATCTTCATGCTCTCGCTCACCGGCGTGCCGCCCTTGGCCGGCTTCATGGGCAAGGTCTATCTGATCTTGTCCGCGGTCCACTCCGGCATGACCTGGCTGGCCATCATCATCGTCCTGAACAGCGCCATCTCGGCCTACTACTACCTGCGCGTCGTCGTGGTCATGTACATGAGCGACAACACCGAGCGCGTGCCGCTCTACCGTTCGCCGTTCATCCACACCATGCTGGCCGCCGCCGCCCTGGCCACCTTCTTCTTCGGCGTCTTTGCCGACCCCTTCATGCGCTTCGCCCAGGGCGCAGCCGGGCTGTAAGCGGGAGCACGAAGTATCCCCTCGCCCGCCGCGGCGGGAGAGGGCTAGGGTGAGGGAACCTTGAGTGCTGCTTAGAGCAAGCCCAGCACCTCGGATAGCCGCTCCAACACCGCGTGGAGCGTCTTGTCCGGCAGCCGGCCCAAGCTGCGATCGATGACCGAAGCTTTCACCGAAGCGATCTTGGCCACTTTCACCACCGAGCGGCGCGGCAATCCGGCCGCCTCGAGGTGCTCATCCGGGATTGAAACGTCGTCGCGTTCGAACTCGTCCGGAATGTGGGAAGTTACGCCTAGGAGGATCCGTTCCGGCCCAGCCGCGTTGAACCAGTTGGTCGAGATGACCACCGCTGGCCGTCGTTTGCCGGACTTGAGGCTGGTATAGGGAAATGGTGTCAGCACCACCTCGCCTTGGCTAAAGCGTGTCGTAGATGGCGTCATCTTCGTTGTCCCGAAAATCGAATGAGGTCTCGGCCAGCCGCATCCAATGGAGGTCCTCTTCGGTGAGGCCTCGTG
>DAIUFO010000130.1:0-9780 GCA_036844545.1 Chloroflexota bacterium | reverse complement strand
ACTTTCCTCGACCCGTCCAACGCGGGCGAGCCGCGATTACCCGGCCTGCTTGGCAAGCCAAGTCTAGCGCTACGATTTGCACACATGTATCGCTCCCGCCAGCGCTGATCTCGGGCAGCTGGCCGATGGTGTACCGCATCACCAACCAGTCTAGAGCCGTCGAATTCGGCAAGGGTCTGCGCGGCATCCTGGACGAGGGTGGCTCACGTGCCGCCATCCTGGTGAGCCACGGCGCCGGCCGCGGCCTGGATACCCCGCTGCTGGAGAAGACTGCCGAGCGGTTGGCGGCCGGCGGCTTTACGGTGCTGCGCTGGAACTTTGGCTACTTGGCCGAGCGGCGCGCGCCCTCAGCCGGCAGCAAGCGCGAGAAAGCCGAGATGGAGCTAGCCATCGATTTCCTGGCCGGCGTTTCTCAAGCGCCCCTGGTCCTGTTGGGCAAGTCCTTCGGGGCGCGTGTGTCGTCCTACGTGGCCGCCGGCCGTTCTGACGTCAAGGCCCTGGTGTTCTACGGCCTGCCGCTGCACGGCATGGGCAAGAACGCCAAGCCGCGCGACTGGTCGCACATGGCGGAAATCTCGGCCCCAATGCTGTTCATCACTGGCGACCACGATCAGCTGTGCCGGCTGGAACACCTGACAGAGGTGCAAAGCCTGGTGCGCGTGCATTACACGTCCGAAATCGTGCCGGGCGACCATTCGTTTAAGCCGCGCTCGGAGGATACGGCGATCGAGATCGCGGTGAGGTGGTTGGGGGAGAGGTTTCCCTCACCCTCTCCCGTTGCGACGGGCGAGGGGACTCTAGAGCCCTAGATCAGGCCTTCGGCGCGCATCTCTTTCAGGCTGGCCTCGAAGGCTTGCAGTGTGAAGGCTATGTGCTCGGGCTCGGAGATGGCGCTGGTGAAGCCGCCGGCGCGGAAGAGGTGGACGCCGTGGTTGAGCATGGCCAGCTCCAGGTGCTGGGCGACGGCGGGCGGCGGTCCCGCTTTGAGTGTGGCCGGCGGCAGGTCCGGCTTGCGGACGTCCCCCTGAGAACCTTGGGACACTCCACGCCGAGAACAAGGTGGAAGACTGAGCTTTCGCCATAAGCGCAGCCGGCAACGTCCAGGCGGCAAAGGACCTCGTTAAGGCCGCGCCGGAGTTGGCTGGCCAGAGCGTCGGCTTTGTGCTGGACGGCCGGGTCCTGGACCACGTCCAAACAGGCGCAGCCCGCGGCGGCCGACAGCGGGTTGGCGTTGAACGTGCCCTGGTGGATGATCTTACGCTCGCGGTCCTCGAACGAGATCAGCTCCATGACGTCGCGCCGGCCGCAAACAGCACCACCCGGCAGCCCCCCAGCGACGATCTTGGCCAGCGTGGTCAGATCGGGCGTAACGCCGGTCAGATCCTGGATGCCTCCCGGCGACCAGCGGAAGCCCGACACGACCTCGTCGAAGATGAGGAGGACACCGTGCTCGTCCGCAAGCGCGCGTAGGCCTGCCAAGAAGCCTTCGGGCAGAGGCACGGTCGCCCACGAGGCGCCGCTGGGCTCGACGATGATGGCGGCGACGTCCGCCTCGTGGCGGAGCGCCTCCCGCACGGCGTCCAACTCGACGGGCACTAGGACCATGTCGTCACGGATGCCATCGGGCACGCCTTGGGGCAGCTTGTCGAACGGCGGCCGGTCGCCGATCAGCGCATAGTCGTGCCAGCCGTGGAAGTGGCCCTCGAACTTGAGGATGCGCCGCCGGCCGGTGAAGGCCCGCGCCAACCGCATGGCCAGCAGTGTGGCCTCCGTGCCGGACATGGTGAAGCGCACCTCCTCGGCGCAAGGCACCAGATTGACGACGCGCTCTGCCCAGTCCAGCTCCAACGGGCTGCAAGCGCCGAAGTGGGTGCCCTTGGTCGCCTGCTCCGACACAGCGTCGGCGATGGCCGGATGGCTGTGGCCCAGCAGCAGCGCGCCGTGGCCCATCACGTAGTCGAGCAGCCGGTTGCCGTCGACGTCGGTCTTGTACACCCCGTGAGCGCGCTCGACGTAGACCTGGAAAGGCCGCAGGAAGCGGGCATCGTGGTTGATTCCGCCGGGGATGGCCCGGATGCCGCGCTGATGCAGCTCCGCGGAGCGCTGATGCCGCTCGGCGAACGTTTGTTGAATGGTCACGCCCGGATGGCCAGCAGACAGCGAGCGAGCTCCTCGGGCACGGAAAAGAAGGGCGAGTGGCTGGCGTCCAGCGTGAACACGCGCTGGCAGGGCGTGTTCTGGTACATCAGCCGCTGCGTGTGGGGTCGGATGGCGCGATCCTGCAGGCACTCCACGTAGTACTTGGGGATGCGGCCCAAGACCTCCGCCGTGGTGTGGACGGGCGTGACGTTGGGCTTGATGGCCACAGCCGGCACCAACAGCGCGGCTGCGCGCGCCACGTCCTCATCCGAGCAATCGTGATAGAACACTTCGCGGTGCGCCTCGGGCCGGACCCACATGACGCCGCGCTCTTTGTCGATCACGCGATGTTGGTTGAGCATCGATTCCTGGTCGGTAAGCGACAGTTGCGACAGGCTCTCGCCGTCGCGCGGGATGAAGGCGGTGACGTACACCAACGCTTTGACTTTGGCCGGCCGCAGCTCGGACGATTGAGTGATGACGAGTCCACCCATGCTGTGGCCGGCCAGGATTACCGGCTCTGCCTGCGCGTCCAGGACCGCGCCCGCGCGATCGACGTAGCTGTCCAAGCCGATCTGGTCGAGCGGCGTCGTGTCGCTGCCATGGCCCGGCAGATCTGGTGTTACGACCGTGTGGCCGGCATCTCGCAGCAGCGCGGCGACTTTGTCCCAACACCAGCCGCCATGCCAGGCGCCGTGGATCAGGACGAACGCAGCCACTAGCTGAGGATGTTAACGGCCCGCGCGGCGAGAAAGGAAACCGTGAGCAGCGAGGCAAGCGACTGGGCCAGCATCAGCAGCTTGGCCCACCTGGTGAGCGGCATGGTATCGGTTGGGCTGAAGGCCATGGCGTTGGTAAACGACACGTACAGATAGTCCACGAAATTCGGTGTCCAGTCCCGGGCGGCGATCTCCTTGGCGCTCATCTGTGGGAACAAGAAGTCCGGCAGGCTCGACGTTTGGCGCCGCTGCCCGGGGCCGCCGCGGTCGAGCTCCCAGAACCACAGGGCGAAGACCGCCACGTTTGTCAGCCAGATCTGGATGGCGGCAAAGATGAGCTGAGTGCCTTCGGCCTTAGAGCCGTGCAGCAGGCTGTCGATCAGCAGCCCGAGCGCGAAGAAGTTGGTGACCGTAACCAGCCCGGTGAGGGCGATTGCCGCCGCACGCAGCAGGAGAGCCTCTTCCGGCCGCCGCCTCGGCGCGGTGAGGTTCAGGCCGATCAGCAGGGCGGCTTCCAAGGCGGGGATCAGCCAGGTTGGGCCCATGGTGTAGCGGTCGGGCAAGGTGGCGTACAGCACGATCGCGGCGAGGACGGCCAGGGATGCGGGCCAGCGGGGCTCCGTGTTGGAACGAACAGGTTGGTTTGCCATTTCGCCGGTAATAACGGCCGCCGGACGTACAATGGCGCGCATGGCAAGCAAACGAAAGAGTTCGTGCAGCGGGCCAAGTTTGACGATCCACAGATCGTGGACGCCGGCTATCGAGTCATGGTGGAGGTAATGGCCGACAACCCAGCGCCGCTGATCGAAGATATCGCCAGTGTGCTGCCGCTGTTCGATGGCCAGGGCAAGAATCCGGCTGACTTCGTCGATCCCGCGCCGCTGGCGAGGGCTATCCAGGAGCTGGGGGCCGCTAAGTCGTGAGGCTCGAGGGCAAAGTCGCCGTCGTGACCGGCGGCGGCAAGGGCATCGGGCTGCACTACGCCCAAGGGCTGGCGCGCGAAGGCGCGGCGGTTGCCCTGGCAGAGATCGACGCCGAGGCCGCCGAGCGGTCAGCCGCTCAGCTCCGCGCCACGGGCGGCCGCGCTCTGGACGTGCCCACCGACGTGTCCGACGAGGGCAGCGTCAAAGCCATGGTCCAGCGTGTGGTAAGCGTTTATGGCCGGGTCGACGTGCTGGTCAACAACGCGGCCATCTTCGCCTCGGAGCGCCTGACCCACGGCCCGTTCGATCAAATCCCGGTGGATGAGTGGGACCGGATGTTCGCCGTCAACGTGCGCGGCATCTGGCTGTGCTGCAAGGAAATCGTGCCTCAGATGCGGCAGCAGGGCGGCGGCAGCATCATCAACATCTCCTCAGGCACTGCCTGGAAGGGCTCGACCAACATGCTGCACTACGTCACCTCCAAGGCCGCCGTGGCCGGGCTGACGCGCGCCCTGGCTCGGGAGATCGGCGCCACGTCCGGTATCCGGGTCAACACCATCGCCCCCGGCCTGACCGAGAGCGAGACGCTCCTGCCCAACATGACCGACGCGGACCGCCAGCGCGCCCTGCGCGAGCGCATCATGCAGCGCGCCGAATCGCCCGAGGACCTCGTCGGCGCGATGCTGTTCCTAGCCTCGGACGACAGCGCCTTCATCACCGGCCAAACGCTGCACGTGGACGGCGGCTCCGTCCTTACGTAATCCACGCAGATTGCGCCTCGGGCGGGACTCGAACCCACGACCGCCTGCTTAGAAGGCAGGTGCTCTATCCGCTGAGCTACCGAGGCTCGCGCGGAGTTTAGCTTGCTGACGGTGGCGAAAGGTGCCCATCGGCGTCGAAGGCGCTGCCTCAGTCCCGTCGGGGCTGGGGGATACCGCTCCCCGGGGGCACCGTCCGCGCGGGTGCCGAGAAGTAGTGCTGCTTGCCAGCCTAACGCTATAGTGGAAACGTGGACCAGAGCAAGTACATAGATGAGTCCGAGCCAGATGAGGCACGCCTGCGCCAGTCGGGCGTGCCTGTTTGGGCGCTCATCGAGTACCTGAAAGCCGCGAGTGGGAACAAGGCTTTGGTCGCTCACGATTACGACATCTCGATCGACGAGGTTCGGGCAGCTATCGCCTATTACGAGGAGCATCGCCAGGCGCTCGACACGCGCCTACTGGCCAACATCGCCTGACCTTTCACCTGGACGAGTGCATCGCCGCGGAGCTGCAACGGCTCCTTGAGCTTGACGGTCACAGCGTTTCTCACGCGCGAGTCACAGCCAAAGGGGCGAACGACGCACAACAGCTCAGCCAGGCGATTGATCGACAGGCCGTCTTGCTGACAAAAAACGCCAAGCACTTCTACTTGCTTCAACAGGCTTGGCGGCTGTGGTCAATCCCTGATTGGGGGCTTCACAAGCGGCATCCCGGCATCATTGTGTTGCCCGGCGAAATGCTCGCAAGCCAATGGCGACACGAAATCCAGCGGCTTATCAAAGCCTTTCAGCCGTTCGACAACGAACTGCTTCGGTGGCGCGCCAGCGAAGGCTGGTCGAAGCTGCCTTGCCCCTGACGCCGCTGAGCTACCGAGGCTCGCACGGATTTCAGCTTGCTGACGGTGGTGGAAGGTAGCGGTTTGGGTCCAGACCGAGGTCGCGGCAGTAGCCGGAGGCGCTGCGCCAGGCGCCGTCAGGATGCGGGATGCCGGACTGCAGGCGCTCGCGGCGGGTGCGGTAGGCGCGCTCGCCGGGGACCAGGATCTCGTCGAAGCCGAGGGCTTTGGGTGAGGTTTTGAGGCTCTCAAGGAACGCGGAGGTTTGGCGGCGGAAGGCGGTGGGATCGGCGAAGGACGGGATGTGCAGGGAGTTTAGCTTGCTGCCGCCGGCGACGGCATAGAATCAGGCAGACAAATCATGGCCGCGAAGCAAAGGCGCTCCGGGACGCTGAGCAGCGTGCTGTTCGGGATAGTGGCGGCCGTGGTGGTTGCGTCCGAAGACTCCCACGTGAATGGCCCGGTCAAGCGCAAACAGATCCTGGCCGAGCTCTGGACGCTCGACTAACCGCCGGGAGCAACCAGCACCGGGACCAGCGGCCCCAACCGCACGGATGGGTCGAGCGGGTTCTTGGTACACGCTCGCTCGAGGAACAGGTCGGCGTCCTCCTGGAGCAGCAACCGATCCTTGACCAGCCGGTCACAGGATTGTTTGACTGCCTCCACGTACGCCTCGTGGCTCGGGTAGCGCTCCTCGATCGAAGGGCGCGGATCGCCTTTGACCTCGCGTTCGGCTTTCGTGCGGCAAAAAGGCACGAAGCTGCCCGTGTTCCAGAACTCCTCGCCCTCCGCGTATCCCTGCTTGCGCAGAGACCAACCGTTGTAGGTGCCCAGCGGCACGTTGACGTCCGGGTAGCGCAGGCCGGCGATGTTGTTGCCGTCCGCATCGACTGACGAAACCCGCAGCGGATAATCCTGACCCGGGATCGGCTCCGGCGGAAAGACCGTCGTCACGCCCTTCGTTTCGAAGTCGGGGCCGTAGTTGTAGCGCTGCAGGCGGCTCGGGCCCCGCGGCAGGTTGACACCCGGGATTTTCGGATAGCGGGCGAGCGCCTCCTCCGCGGTCACCAGCGTTCCGTCGGACACGCGCGGCAGCATGGATGGCGGCGGCGGTGTGCCCTTGGTCGCCCACTCGTCGAGCAGCATCAACATCGCGCGGCGATACGGCATGGCCGACATCGTATTTGGGTCCAGCTGCCCGATCCAGATCGGATCGATCAGCGGCCGAGCCATATGTGGCGCGGCCGTCAAGTTGTACATGCGCACGTTGTCCGGCAGCGGGATATCGCTGCCGTCGCGAGGGCCGGTATGCGTCAGCGATACGTGGCGTTTCCAGTAGTCGCCCTCGGTATGCGTGTGAATGACCAGCGGATCGGTCTTCGGCCGCTTCCACAACCCATCCACCTTGCCTGTGAACGGGTCGGGAATGGCATCAAACGTGAATGGGTAGTACTCAGATGGCCACGAGTGCTCTTCGTGCTGCCTGGGGTATCGCCCGACCTGGGCAAAGCGGATGTTGTGGAACAGCCGCCCGCTGCCCGTGTGCGTGTGCACCGCGTCGAACAGCTTGCGGCCTCGAGCGTCCTCGTTCCAGCCGGCGTAGACGTACTCGCGGATGACCCGGCCACTCAGCGATGCGCCAGTAGCGTAGACCTTCTCTACGTGGCCAGCCAGCGGGTTGGGGTTGCCGGCCGAGTCCGTGGCCGCGAAGCGAAGCATCGAGATCAGGTCACGGATGCCGAGGAAGCCGAGCCCCATGACCCGCGATCCCTCGGTCTCGTAAATGAGCTCGTAGATCCAGCCCGGCTTGAAGCCGCCCTTGACGTACAGGTCGTTCGCGGAGGGCGTCAGGACCACCTCGCCGTTTTTCAGCTCCGCCTTGGCCAGCTCCCAGTCGGCGTCAGGGACAGGCACGCGGGGGTCCGGCTCGTGGTAGCGCACGGTAAGCGTGGCGGTTGACCGGTCCAGCACTGGATAGGGCTGGACGTTGTCGCCCCGCTCTGCGCCCTCGCTCACACCGAGCGACAGCACGCCCGGCTCCACGCTGCTGAACTCTTGGCGGACTTTGCCCCGCAGAAGGCGCCCGTTCTGCAGCGCATGCGGCAGGAAGGCGACCACGCTGTTCGGGTCGATCAAGTCGCCTTGCCAGCCGGACCAGACAACCGTGTAGCCCAACCGCATCAGGAAGCCATCGCCGGCATACTCGGGGCTCGACATGTCCTGCCCCTTGCCGTAGTTGAACCCGGTGATTGCTGACCGGCTGCCGCGGTTGGCGAACTCGTAAAGGATCCGGCCGTTCCCACTGCTGGCGTCGACCGGCTTGACGATGTCAAGAGTCGACGAGAACTCGACCAGGCCTTCGGCGTTTCGAGGCGCCAGGTCCAGATCGCAAATGTCGGGCAGCCCCGCCTCGTTCGGGTCGATGGCGTAGAAGGCCTTACCGGAAAGCCGCTCATAGGGGCCGCGATCGCCAAACGAACGGAACGGCTCTCTACGGTTAATGTCGATGTGCACTTTATTTCCGGCCATGCCGGCTATTCTCGCGCAAATGAAACGAGGGCCGCGCCGGGGAGATTCCCGGCGCGGCCCTCTCTCGCCAAAGATCAGATGGCGCTGCGCATGGACTCCATGTGGACAAACTGCGTGTGCTCGATCTTGCTCTTGCACTGGATGCACAGCGTGGCCTGAGGTCGCACCTCCAGGCGCTCGTAGGGGATGTCGTTGCCGCATTCATCGCAGCGGCCATAGGTGCCAGTCTTGAGCTTGCGCAGCGCACGGTCGACCTCTTCCAGGATGACCTCGAGGTTGCCCTGGATGGCCAGGCTCTTCTCTTTCTCGGACGTTTCGCCGCCTTCGTCGGCGGGATGGTTGCCGTAGCGCTCCTGGTCGCCGGTGTCGCTCAACACGCTCCGGCGTTCGGTCTCGACGCGGAGGAGGTCCTCGACGCGCTCGCGTTCTTCAAGGAGCTTGGCTTTCAGGGGCCTGTAGTTTTTCGACGGCATGAGCTTGATGTCCTCCACAATTACGGTTGGCTTCGGATTGCCGCGAACGCACATGCCGTGCCAGGCCCAGTGCCCTAAAATAGCCTCAGCCGCTCGGGCTCTGGTAAGGCGGTGCAAGTCCGCCCCAGTGGCGCTACTGTGACAGGCAGAAAACAGGCCCGAGCGACCAACTCGACGAACTTCGCTCCAAAGGGAGAGTTGGCAGCTTGATTGCGTTTCTCAGCAGCGCCGACACGGAAATCCTGACGCTGTCGCACGTCGTCCGGGACCTGCCCGCCGGCATGCCGCCGATTCGGGCAGCCAATCCGTCGGCGCCCTCGGCGGTTCGGCTGGCGGAGGCGGCAGCCACCGCGGTGGTGATGCGGCTGTTGGGCGGCCGGCGGCCATTCGAGCCAGCGTTCTCGGCTATTCGGGAGTCGTGCCTCACCCGCGGCGTTCCGTTCATCGCCTGTGCTGGGGACTCGACGTTCGATCCCGAGCTGGCCGAGCTGAGCACCGCTCCGGCGGAGAGGGTGCGGCAGGTGTTCGCCTATCTGTGCCACGGGGGCGCGGCGAACGTCCGCAACATGCTGCTGCTGCTCGGCGGCAAACCGGCCGAACCTCCACAAGAGCTGCCCTGGTTCGGCCCATACGAGCGGGGGGTACCCTCACCTAGCCTCTCCCATTACGATGGGAGAGGAACTTGCGTGGCGGTCTTGTTCTACCGGGCGCATTGGATGAGCGGCAACACCGAGTTCGTGGACGCCCTGTGCGACAGGCTGGAGCACTATGGCTGCCGGGCGGCGCCCATCTTCGTGTACTCGCTCAAGCCCGAGAACGCGGCCCAGATCGAGCCGCTGCTGCGCGAGGCGAAGGTGGACGCCATCGTGAACACGCTGAGCTTCGCGACCGGCTCGGCGGACTGGCTGCGGAAGCTGGACGTGCCGGTGTTGCAGGCCATTATCAGCACCAGCTCGCAGGCCGACTGGCGGCGCAGCCAGGCCGGCCTCTCGCCACTGGACGCCGCCATGAACGTGGCGCTGCCGGAGTTCGACGGCAGCATCATCACCGTGCCTATCTCGTTCAAGGAGGAGCTGGCCCAGGACGATGCGCTGGGCAGCCCGGTGCTGCGCTACGTTTCGTCGCCGGAGCGCGTGGACGCCTTTGCCCGACTGGCGCGCAATTGGGCGCGGCTCCGAGCCCAGCCCAATGCCGGCAAGCGCATCGCCTTCGTGCTGTCCAACTACCCCACCAAGAACGCACGGCTAGGCAACGCCGTGGGACTGGACACACCAGCCTCGCTGGTGGCGGTACTGAGAGCGATGCGCGAGGCCGGCTACGTTGTCGAGGACCTGCCCGATACCGGATACGAGCTCATCTTCCGGCTGATCGATCGCTGCTCCAACGACCGCGAGTTCCTGA
>DAIUFO010000129.1:0-9866 GCA_036844545.1 Chloroflexota bacterium | reverse complement strand
TGCGAGCGAGGCCGCCCGTAGCCCAAGTCGATTGGGTGCAGCTCAACCTTGTGCAACCGCCCATCTTTGAAGTCGCACATGGCGACGACGCTCTCCCAATATTCGCGATGCGCCGGGTGGGCCTTTTTGTCATTGTCGGTGCGGGCGTCGAGGAAATCGGCCGGCGTCGCCTCGTGGTCCAGCCCGAAGCGGCTGTAGGCGTGACTGGGGAAGTGGCGGACCGTCTCGTTTTCCATCACGAAGTCGCCCAGGCTGTACAGGATCGGCTTACCTTTGTACAGCTCGGCGCCCAGCAGGGAATGTGGCCCGTGCCCGACAAACACGTCGGCGCCCTCGTCGATGCAGGCGTGCGCGAAGTCCTTCACGAAGCCCGCCGGCTCGACGAGGTCGGGCCGGATAGTGGCCTTCAGGAAGCTCTCGCCGCCCATCTCATGCGAGTGTAAGCTGATCACGACCCAGTCCGCCTCGCGTCGAGCCTCTCGGATCTGCCGCAGCTGGGCTTCGGCGTCACGCTTGTTGACCGAGGTGCGAACAGCGAAGCCCGGGCCCTTTACGAACCGCTTGCCGAAGAAGGTGTAGGTGCCCTCTTCCGCGCCGCCGGCTTCGCTGGCTGAGAAGAACCAGCCGCGGGCGCGAGCCTTCTCCGCCTCGAGACCGACGTTCTCGCCGATGCGTCGCAGCTCGTTGATGGCCTGCTCGTCAACCTCGTACACCACTTGATGGCCGAGGGCGTTGATGCCGGGTTTGCCAATCGCGTCGGGCCGCTGATCGGTTGCCCGATTGAAGTCCTGGAAGGTGGCCACTGCCGCAATCAACGCGACACGCCCGGCCGGCGTGTCGATGTAACCGGGCGCCACGGCCTCACGCAGGTTGCTGCCGCTGCCGGCATGGGCGATGCCGGCGGCGCTCAGGTTGCGGTAGGTGGACATGATCCCTTGCTCGCCGTACTCGTAGGCGTGGTTGTTGGCGCATGACACCAGGTTCACGCCGAGCCATTTGACGTCTTCGAGCAGGTGCGGCTCAGTCGTCATGTAGGTGCCCTGGGTGAGGCTGGGCGTGGCCTCGCCGTAGTTACGGCAGGTGGACTCGAAGTTGGCGAAGGTGCAGTCCGCGCTGGTCAGCAGCTTCCGCAACTCAAGGTAGCGGGGTTCGTTGTAGACCGCCAGGCGACGGGTGAGCATCAGGTCGCCACAAAGGGCTATCCGCAGGTTGCGCGACTCGGAATCATACAGGGCCATGTCTCGACTCCTTGGCGTTCTAATCGCTGCCGGGTTGATGCGCCAGCCAGGGTGACGACCATGATACTGGGTGGCCAGCTCCGGCATGTGCTGCGGGGCGGGTATGATGCCGCGCATGGCCGCTGCGCAAGTGTCTCCGCGTGTTATGTCACATGGTCGGGTGGGCGTGGATATAAAAAACGACGGCCGGACGCACGAGCTTACCGCTCGGCAATGGGTGGACTGCGCGCGGATGGCCGAGGAATGTGGCTTCGACAGCGTGTGGATGAACGAGGACGTTGGCCACGATTCGTTCATGATCCTGGCCCTTGCCGCCCAGGCTACCACGAGGGTCGAGGTCGGCACGGCGATCGTGAATGTCTTCCACCGCTCGGCGATGCAAATGGCGATGGGCTTCGCCACGCTGGATGAAGTCTCAAATGGCCGGGCGGTGCTGGGCCTGAGCTCGGGCCACGAGCCCTGGAACAACCTTTACCACGGCATTCCTATCGAAGCGCCCCTGACCAGGGTGCGGGAATATGCCACCTTCATCAAGAAAGCTGTTACGGGCGAGAGCTTCGAACACGAAGGCCGCATCTTCAAGGGCGTCAAGTCTCGTCTCGCGTTTCACCCACTAAGACAACACCTGCCCGTGTACGTTGCGGGGGTCTTGCCAGGCATGATCAAGGTGGCCGGGCAAGTCGGCGACGGGCTGCTCACCAACGTTGTGCCCGCCAGCTACATTGCCGGCTTCGCGGCCAAGCACCTCGCCGACAGCGCCGCGGCCGCCGGGCGCGATCCCGCCAGCCTGGAGCTGATGGCCGTCATCACCTGCAGCGTCTCTGACGATCCGCGCGAAGCGCTCGATCGTGCTCGGGAGACGTTCCTGTGGCGGCAGAATGCTGGTCCGAACAAGATGATCAAAACCTTCAGCCCAGAATTTCACGACGAGTTGACCTATCTCAGCCGCCTCGCGGCGGAAGGAGAAGGCGCGCGGGCCCAGCGCGAAGCCAGCCCACAGTTGGTCAGCCAGGTCGTCCCTCATGGGACTGGCGCCGACGTGTGGAAAGGGGTCGAGAAGTTCTTCGATGCTGGCTGCACGCGGGTCGCGCTGGCGCCCTACCCCAGGGACGAGGCGCACGTGAAGCGCCTGCTGGAGGCCGTCGGCCCCTTCGTCAGCCGGGCGGCTGCCAGCGTTCCCTCTCCCATCGCAATGGGAGAGGCTAGGTGAGGGAACCCACCCGCCTGCCGCTGCCTGCGCTCTTCGCCAGCCGCGTCACAAGCAACTAGCCTGCGAGCGTCTGCAGGACCAGCAGCGCGTCCACAGCCTTCACACCTTGGCCAGCCGGCAGCACCATCAGCGGGTTGACGTCCAGCTCCGCGAGCTGGCCCTCCAGGTGAACGGCCAGGTGGGAGACGCTCACCAGCGCACTGGCGAGGGCGTCCACATCGGCTGGCGGCGAGCCGCGGAAGCCTTGGAGAAGGCGCGTGCCCTTGACCTGCGAGATCATCTCCTGGGCTTCAATCTGGTCGATGGGGCAGCGCCGCAGTGCGACGTCGTTGAAGACCTCCACGAACACCCCGCCGGTCCCGAACAGCAGCACCGGCCCAATGTGCTCGTCGTAGGAAACGCCGACGATGGCTTCTACGCCGTTGGTCACCATCTCCTGCACCAGCACGCCATTGATCGCGGCCCCGGGCGCGTTCGCCGCGGCATTGGCCAGCACCTCGCCATAAGCTGACCGCACGTCATCGGTGTTGCGCAGCCCGAGCCGGACGACGCCCAACTCGGTCTTGTGCAGGATGTCCGGCGAGTCGACTTTCAGAACGACCGGAAAGCCCACGCTCTGAGCGGCGTCGATGGCGGCATCGACTGAGCTGGCCCGCTGCTCCCTTGTGCGCGAGACGCCCCAGGCTGACAGCAACTCCTTACTCTCGAACTCTGATAACGCTCCCCCGGCGCGCGTCAGCAGTGCCGCGGCCGCCTGCTCCTGAGCAGCGGTCATCAGCGGCGACGCGGCGAAGCCATCCCGCAGGTGACGCTCCCGCCAGGCGTGATAGCGCTGCAAGGCTTTGATGCCGCGGCCCACCTTGTCGGGCGAGAAGAACAAGGGCACCGAGGCAGCCTTGAGGGTGGGCAGGCCGGCTGTGTCGGTGCGCGTGCCCGTCCACATGAACACGGCCGCCTTGGGCGTGCTCCCGCGCAGCTTGATGAAGCGATTGGCCTGATCGTCGGGCCCGGCGCTGGCCACCACCAGCGTGCCGACCTCCTCCTCGCCGATCATGCACTCCAAAATGGAGGTGAAGTCATCGCCCGTGGTGTGGCCGCTGATGTCGGCCGGGTTGTTCGACGCGCCGAAGTCCTTCATGATCGCGCCGAGGACCGCGGCGCCCTTCTCGCTGAGCGGGGGCACCGGCAGACCGGCGTCGCCGCACATGTCCGCGGTCAGCGAGGTCACGCCACCGGAGTGCGAGACCACGGCCACACCGGGACGGGGCGGTTTGGGGGCGTTGGCCAGCAGCTGGGCCATCTGGAGCAGCTCGTCGTGATCCCGCACCCGTGTCACGCCGTACTGGGCAAACAGCGCTTCGTAGACGGCGTCCTTGCCGGTGAGGGAGCCGGTGTGGGTAGTTGCCGCCCTGCGGCCGATCTCGGTGCGGCCAAGCTTCAGCACGACGATCGGCTTACCACGCTCCGCGGCCAGCTTTGCGAGCTCAACGAACTTGGGGATGTCCTTCAGCCCTTCAACGAAGCCGGCGATCACTCTGGTATCGGGATCGTCCAACAGGTAGCGCCCGATGTCGGAGAACTCCAGGTCGGCTTCGTTGCCGGTTGACACGGCGTAGGTAAAGCCAACGCCGGCATCTATGGACTTCTGAAGCAGAGTAGATGCGGTGGCGCCGCTCTGCGATATCAGGCCCACGTTTCCAGACTTGGGATTGATCCGCTCGACGCCAGCGGAGCTGAGCCAGATGCGGTCCTTGACGTTGACCACGCCATTGATGTTTGGCCCGACGCAGCGCAGCCCCGATTCGCGGCAGAAGGCGCCCAACTGCCGCTGGGCCTCAAGTCCGGCCGCACCACGTTCGGCGAAGCCGGCCGAAACGATCACGCCAGCCTTCACGCCCTTGCCCTGGGAGTCCTCGAGGACCTCCATCACATGCTCCGAGGGCACGACTACGCAGG
Source organism: Chloroflexota bacterium (assembly GCA_036844545.1). Taxonomy (GTDB): domain Bacteria; phylum Chloroflexota; class JAJPGV01; order JAJPGV01; family JAJPGV01; genus DATGVV01. The sequence goes on along the minus strand of DAIUFO010000129.1, from coordinate 5,462 downwards.
TGAGGTCGGGAACCTCCGGGAGCGCGGATACGGTGGGGTAACACGTGAGGCCGAACACCTCCTCGTGCCGCGGGTTGACCGGGTAGATGCGCACCCGATCGCGGGCATGCAGGATGCCCCTCATGACTCGTCCGCCGTAGTGCAGCCGCTCCGTCGCCCCGACGACCGCTACCGAGCGTGGATGCAGTATCCGGTGGATACTGGCCAGCTCGCTCTCCGTCCAGAGCTCGGTCGTCATCGTTGGCTCACCTCGTCCGAACCATCAGGCAGCCGCTGCCAGCAAGGGCATCATTTCGCCGACGTTTGGCAGCTTGTCGATGTTCCACAAAGCCGCCAGGGCCCGCTCGATCTGTTCAGGCGGCAGCACCCCTCTCGCGAGCCCTTTGAATTTGTCGCTAACCTGGCGGTCAGTCATGGGGTTGTCCGGACTGCCAGTCTGATGCGGGACGTTGAGCGTGTAGGACCGTCCGTCAGACAATTGGGCTGTAGCGGTGGCCGCATCCGCGGCGAGCGATGGGTCGGCGGCCAGGTCGATGCGATCGCGGACGGCTGCCAGCGCGGGGTCCCGAACCCGCTCGTCGGTGAACTGGGCGGGCAGCACCTGGCCATCCACCAGGCCCGCGGCCATCACATGGTAGTAGGAAAACTTCCCTTGCAAGCCGATTTGCGGGTGGCGGCGTTCGGTGAGGCTTGCCGCCAGAGTGCGGACTGTGCCGTGAATGCGCTCGACTGACTGCGGCGTCACGCCCTCCTTTTCCCGCAGCTCCAGCATGGTGTCGATGAGGCCGTGGGTCACGATGCCGCAGGAGTACGGCTTGAGGCCGACGGCCGAAAGCTCCCACTCCTCGCCTAAGCCTGTAGCGATGAGACTGTGGTCGTGCTCCGTGGTCATCACGCCAATGATGCCCCGGTGGGATTCGAACATGCGATCCGAGGCGGTGAAACCCCGCTGGGCCAAAAGGGCCGCCAGCAGCCCGTTCTGCGCCGACATGCCTGCGTGCAGCGGCTTGCACATCGAACCCGACGAAACGCGCAGGCCCGCGGCCTGGGTGGCCGCTATGCCGAAGGCGAAGATCATCTGGCTGTCGTCCAGCCCCAGCAGGCGCCCGCTGCCGCCGCGGCTCCGAGCACGCCATACGTGGTAGTCGGGTGCCAGTGCTCGGCGCCCTCTCGCGCGTGCGCGGCGATGACTTTGCCCAGGCGGCACGCCACCTCAACGCCGATGACGAAAGCCGCCAACAGCTCGGATCCCTGGATGGGCAACGACTCAGCCAGCGCCAGCACGGCAGGCAGGATCGGCGACGTCGGATGAATGTGTGACGGCATATGGGTGTCGTCGAAATCGTCGAAGTGGCCCAGGTAGCCGTTGGCCAGTGCGGCGTTCCTGGCCGAGGTGCGCAGGCGCTTGCCCAGGATCGTCGCCGTTGGCCTTGAGCCCTCCTCAGCAAACAGCTCAACGAAAATCTCGGACGAAGGATCGTTGCACGCGTGCAGGGCGACGCCGCAGTAGTTCACGATGCACCGTTTCGCCTCACCGATGATGGCCGGCGGGATGTCCTCGCTGGGAAATTCCGTCACGAACCGCGCCATCTTGGCTTCCAGCGCTCCCATGGCTTGCTCCTGGTTGTCTTCGGCTGCTTGGGCCGCGGGCATCAATCCTACAGGACCAGTCCTCAGCGGGGCCCCAGCTTGCGGCTCACGAAGCGAGCGCCAAATGCAAAGCAAGCGACGATGACCGTCATGAACACGCCCAGCACCGCGCCCCTCTCGACCTGGCCAGTCACGATGTACTGCAACATCAGGATGGACAGGGGCCGCGAGCCTGGCGCATAGATCAGCACAATTTGGCTGAACTCGCTGAGCGCCTGGACGAACACGAGCGCACCGATGGTGAGCAGCATGGGCGACATCAATGGCAAGAGCACCCGCGTGGCGGTGTGGCTCGCGGTGGCGCCGCACATGCGTGACGCGTCCTCCATCTCCTTGCCGATCTGGATCAGCGACGACTTCGCAAGCTGAAATCCAGTGGGCAGGCTGTCGATCACGATGGCGATAGCCATGCCGAACAGCGTGCCGTACAGCACGGCGCGGAGGGGACTCGTCAGGAACAGCCACAGCAGCGCCAGGCTCAGAAGCACGCCCGGAATGCCGCGTGGTATCCAGGCCAGGAGATCGATCAGGTGATCGCCCACGCCCTTGCCCCGCAGCGCGGCGTGCGCCGCCGATGCGTACAGGATCACACCCATTAACGCGGCGGCGAAACCAAGCAGTACGCTGTTGCGCAAGGAGACGTTGAAGATCGGGTCGTGGAAGACGTCCCCCCAGTAGCGAATCGTGTAGGGATTAGGGATCTCGAAGAATCCAAAACGCCGCATGGCGGAGCCCAGTATCGTGGCCACGGTTGGGACCACGATACCGACGAACAGGAAGGCCATGCACAGCGCGGACCACAGCCAGCGCGTCGGCCCGAGGTCGACCTTGGCGGTCGAGAAATCGCTGGACACCGTGGTGTACTCTCGGTTGCGCAGGAAGCGGCTGGACAATAAGGCGAGCCCTAAGAGAATGAGCAACACAGCTGCGCCCAGAGCCGTGGCAGCGCCGTACTGGGGTTTGGCCGCCCCCAGCAGGTTGTAGATGCGGGTACCGTACACAAAGATGCCAGCGGGGATGCCGATGATGAGTTCGACGTCGAGTGATTGCAGGCCGGCAATAAGCGACAGCACCGCCAGTGGGACGATGGCCGGCGCGATCACCGGCGCGGTCACTCGCGCCAGCGTGGTGAGCTTGGAGGCGCCGCACATGCGGGAGATCTCGTCCAGCCTCGCTCCCACGCGCCTGAAGGCCGGCACCATGAGGATGACCAAGATGGGAATGCTGCGCGTGACCAGGTGCAGCCAGATGATGCCCCAGTAGCTGTAGATGTCGAGCGCGAAGCCCCTGCCGAAAGGTAGGCCCGCCAGCAGGAGGTTTACCAGACCGGTCTTAGGGTCCAACAGCAGTATCCAGCCCATGATCAGCGACAGCACCGGCAGGGAATAGGCCACCCACATGCCGAACTCGACGATCGCCCCACCAGGCATGTTGGTGCGCGCGATCAGCCAGGAAAAGAGGATGGCAACCGGCAGAGCAATGGCCGTCCTGGCTGCCGCTAACCAGACCGTGGTCCAGATTGAGCGCACGGTGTCGGCGTCGGCGTAGGCGGTGCTCCAGTTGTCCAATCCGAACACGAACCTGGCCTGCGTGGGCGGCGCCAGGTTGAAGCTGTTAACCAGCAGATAGCCCAGCGGCAGCAGCGTGGCCAAAGCCAGGACCACCACCAGGATGAGCTGAAGAGGGCGGAGGCGGCTCCACGGGCCCCCCCGTATCCGGCTCAGCAGGCGGTTGGGCGCCCTCGGCCCAGCCAGCCAGGCCCCGGGCAGAGACTCCGCGGACTCAGAATTCGCGGCCATCCCAGCGGGCCACCCAGCCTGGCTGCAACAGAGGCCAGCTCAATGCTTCAGCAGCTCAGTGACCTTCGCAACGAGCCCCGGCTTCTCACCGGTGATGTAATCCGAGGTGCCTTCGTCAAAGTAGTTGACGCCGGGCGTTGGCGTGTTGTCGGGATCGAGCTTGGAGTAGTTCACGTCCGCGCGAGTGACGACGTAGCCTTCGGCGTCGACGATCAGCTGCATCGCCTCCTGGGTCAGGAGCCAGTTGGCCAGCAGCTTGGCGGCATTGGGATGCTGCGCTTTGTCGACAATGCCGAAATACAGGACGCTTGTGGTGGAGGCCATGGGAGGCTTGTCGATGCGTAAGCGGGACACCGTCAGCCCGGTCTGCTTCATGCTGGCAAGCTCGTCGAGCGGCAAGGCGATGCCGATGGGGTAGGCGTTTTGGGCAACCCAGTTGCCCAGGACGCGCTGATCGGTCGTGTACTTGACCTGCTGGCCCACATACAGCTTCTGCACGAAGTCCGGGCCCATGATCTTGACGAGGTCGGCCGCGATTGACTGGCCCGCGCTCGGAATGATGGGGTCGATCGCCGCGATCTTACCTTTCCATTTCGGATCCAGCAGGTCTGCCGGCGTCTTGAACTGGGTGGCGTCGACCGTCTTGGAATTGATCGCGAAGAAATAGCGCAGCTGCCGATCCAGCCGGATGATGTAGGTTTCGCCCTTGTCGAAGTACCAGGGCTTGCCGCCGGCCCATTTGCTCGAGTCGTTCACGTCCGGGAGGATCAACCGCGGTTTCAACGGCGCGTAAATGTTGGCGTCCACTCCGATGGCTGTGGCCGAGGTAGCCGAGATATAGACGTCGAGGGAGCGGACACCAGCGGCTTTCTCTTGGACGAGCTTATTCACGAGCTGGTTGCCGTTAGCGCTTTGCGTCACTTCGACGTTGACGCCGAACTGCTTTTGAAAGGCGGGCAGCACCTGGTCGACCAGCGGCGGGTTGGTGGTAAAGCCGATGGACAGCTTGCCCTCCTGCTTGGCCGCGGCCATGAGGCTGGTCCATTCGGCTTGGAAGCCCCCGGCGCCCGAGGCCGCGGGTTTGGCCGCCGCGGACGCTTGCGACGAGCCGGGGGTCGATGCCGCCGGCTTACTGGCGGCGGTGGACGCGGCGGGAGAGGTGGAAGGAGCCGGGGCGGCGCCGCCGCAGGCGGCGGTGACCAGCACACCCACGAGCGCCAGCAAACGGATGCTGATTGCGCCGGATACCGGCCGGTTCGTGAGGTTGAACATCGCTGTCTCCTTTACGCGCTGAACTCGCGCTCCCTCAGAATTGCGACAGTATAGAGCCTGCTACGACTTCGGCACCTGGGCCAGGAGCCGGGTGTCGACGAATTGCTCCGGCTTGGCTGTCTTGGCAGCCGGAACCGCGGTGGACAGGAAATCCAGCATGTACTGAATACCTTGGAGGGTCGGCTGCATGTCCAGTTGGAAGGACGTCTCCTTGACATAGAAATCATAGGATCTATCCAGCGTCGCCTGATCCGCGATCTTGCCGTATTGCTTCAGGACCCGCTTGGCTACGTCTGGCTGCTGCGCGTACGCTTGCATGCCCTGGCGATAGGCGGGCAGGAACCGCAACAATGCCGGGGTGAGCTCAGGCATGCGCGCCTTCGACACGACCACGCCGACATTCTGGTAGGGCTGGTCATAGGTGTCCCGGAGGCTGTGGAAGCCTCTGGCTTCGAGGTCGAACGCCGCGGGTGGCGAAACGGGCGCCGCTTGAATCTGGCCAGAGATTAGGTCCGGAACGAGGATTGCCGCGGCCCCTAAATCACGCAGTTCCACGTCGCTTGGCTTTAGCCCAACCAGCCGCAGCAGGAGCTGCGTAAAGTAGTCGGTCGTGGTTCCGGGCTTATCGGTGCCCCAGATCTTGCCCTTGAGATCGCCGACCGTCTTGATGGACGCCGGGACTATCAGGAGAACTGGGCATGGTTGTAAGCAGAGGCGACGTAAACGAGATCCGCGCCGCCG
>DAIUFO010000128.1:0-9894 GCA_036844545.1 Chloroflexota bacterium | reverse complement strand
CAACAGGCTACGGCGCGGCACAGTCGCCAGTCAAGCAACTGGCCGGCTAAGCCAGCTGCTGCTCGCTAGACTACGACTACCATGGCAGCGCCAGCCAAGACCGTCCGCACCGAGCACCCTCACATCGTGCGCACACCGGGATTTTGTGGGGGCCGCCCCCGCATTGATGGAACGCGAATCTCAGTAACGACCATCGTTCAGTTCCTCCGAGAGAGCACGTCAGCCGAGGGCATAGTCAGCGCACTTCCGCACCTCAGCCTGGCAGCCGTCCACGATGCGATCAGCTACTACTACGATCACCAAGCCGAAATCGATGGCGAACTCGCTGAGTACTCATTCGAGAAGCTAGTCGCGAACGGCTTCTTTACGCTCGATGAGACCGGGCACTACAGCCACAAATACCGGTGACGCCTCGCCTCTACCTGGACGAGGACCTCAGCACGAAGCTAGCGCAGTTGCTCCGCTCGCGAGGATACGACGTAGTGAGCGCGCACGAAGTTGGCGCGGAGCGCATCCCTGACCCCGATCAACTAAGCCGTGCAGTCGCGGATGGTCGCGCAATTCTCACCAGCAACTACACGCACTTCATGGAACTGGCCGAGCAGTGCATGGCAACCGGACGTCACCATTTCGGGATTATCGTCTCGTTCAGGCAATGTCCGGATAATGCCCTTGGGCAGTTTGCAGACGCCGTTCAACGCCTGATCGAGGCCTATACGGCCGAACTACTCGAGAACGCGCTCGTTCCCCTCGACGCCTTCCGCTAACTCCCAAGCTCCCAGACGAGGACTTCGGCGCCTTCGGGGCCGGCGGTCAGGGACGCCGAGCCGGCGGCCGTGAGGCGGACGGCGTCGCCGGCGACTAGCGGGCCGGCGCCTTCCAGGGTGGCGCTGCCGGTGGCGACGAACAGGTGCGCGTAGCGGTTGTCCGGGATGTGGACGGCCTCGCCGGCGGCCAGGCGGCCCACCCATAGGGTGGCGTCCTTCTGGCGGATGCTGATGGCCGCCAGGTCTGAGCGGCCGGAGGCAACCGGCACCAGCCCGCCCTTGTCGAAGTTGGCATTCACGTCAAGCTGCTCGTAGCCGGGAGCGATGCGCTCGGTATCGGGCAGCACCCACATCTGGACGAAATGCACGGGCTCGGCGCCCTTGGGGTTCATCTCCGAGTGCCAGATGCCGGTGCCGGCGCTCATCCGCTGAGCCAGCCCGGGATAGATGACGTCTTTGTTGCCAAGCGTGTCCTTGTGCTCCAGCTCGCCGCTCAGCACCCAGGTAACGATCTCCATGTCCTGGTGCGGGTGCGTGCTGAAGCCGGTGCCCGGCAAAACGGTGTCGTCGTTGTTGACCAGCAGCAAGCCGTGGTGCGTGTTGTTGGGGTCGTAGTGGTTGGAGAAGCTGAAGCTGTGGTGCGAGTTGAGCCAGTCGATGCGGGTGTGAAAACGGTCCGCGGCAGGGCGGACGTCGAGGGTGGTTGCCATGCCCGAAGTCTGGCGCAGCCGCGCTCAGCGGGAAGCGACTTCGGTCGCGCTCAGAGCAGGATCTGGTGCCGCGTCCAGGGAGCAACGCGGCCCTGCACCCAACCCAACGCACCCATGAGCCAGAAGGCGCGTGTAGAAATCGTTTGACGCTCTTGTGACCGGTTGACGACTATAGGAGAATGATGCGCATGTTCCACACTGCGAAGTCATTACCCGCCACGGTTGGCGTGCTTGGCGTCCTCCTGCTGTCCGCTTGCGGTGGCGGCGCCGCGCCAGCCAGCTCGCCTGCCGGCAGCCCGGCACCGGCCAGCGCCGCCAAACCGGCCGCATCAGCGCCAGCCAGCACCACCGCCAGCGCCAAGCCAGCGGCTTCTGGCTCGGCCAGCGCCAAACCAGCGGCCTCCGCGGGCGCCCCGGCCAACGGCGCAGCCGCGGCCAAACCCTCGGGCAGCTTCGGCCCCGTCTTCTCCGCTTCGGCCAAGCCGAGCGACCGCCTGAAGCTGGTTTACGGTAACCCGGTCACCCCGCCAAACATGGTCCACATGGCCGCCTACATCGCCAAGGACATGGGCTTCTTCGACGAGGTTGGTCTGGACGTGGAGATGAAGAGCTTCGAGGGCGGTATCGACGCGCTGCGGGGCGGCCTGTCGGGCGGCCTGGACGTGGTGGGCACCAGCTCCGACCCGCTGTTCGCCGCGGTCCAGCAAAGCGCGCCGGTCAAGGCCATTGGCACTTATGCGCCGAAGCTGAGCGTGTCGATGATCGGCCAGGCTGACCTCAAGAAGCCGGCGGACCTCAAGGGCAAGAAGATCGGCACGCCCGGCGGCGTTGGCGCTTTCCCCGAAGTGATGACGCGCCTGCTGCTCCAGTCGGTGAAACTGACGCCCCAAGACGTGTCCTATGTGAACGTCACCACCGCCGGCCGCGTGCCCGCCCTGGTCAACAAGCAGATCGACGCCACGGTGCTCCACATCGACCAGTACTACACGGTGATCGGCCAAGTGCCGGACGCGGTTGACCTGGCCAATATGTGGGAGATCGTCCCCGATTGGTGGTATTCGGCCTTTGTCGTCACCGACGACACGCTGAAGAACAAGCGCGAGGCTGTGACGCGCTTCATGACGGCTGTGGTCAAAGCCCAGCGCACCATGTACATCGACGCCGCCAACACCAAGAAGTGGGCGGCCGAGGAGACGAAAGCCAAGCCCGACGTCATCGACAAGGCTTACGCCGACCTGATCAAGGGCGGCGTTTGGGCCGTCAACGACGGCATGCCCGAAAAGCTGATCAACTACACCATCGACAAGGAAGCCGAAGTGGGAGTCATCAAGGCCCAGAACAAGCCGACCTACGCCCAGATCGTGGACAAATCGGTGGTCGACGAAGCCGTGAAGCGCAACGGCGGCGCCTGGACCGGAGACCCGCGCTGGTACTGAGACAGGTAGTCACAGGCAAGATATTGGAGGCTGGACCCAGCACCCCGAAAATGCGGGTGGAGCGCGCGACGCGCACCTTCAGCGCGGGGACGGTGGTCGCCTTCCAAGACTTGGCCCTGGAGGTTCCGGCCAACCGGACGCTGTGCATCGTCGGCCCGTCGGGCTGCGGTAAGACGACGCTGCTGCGCTGCCTGGCCGGCCTGCTGGCGCCGACCAGCGGGCGCGTCTTGCTCGACGGCAGCCCGGTGACCGAGCCCAGTCAGCAAGTGGCCATGGTCTTCCAGCACTTCGGCCTGTTCCCCTGGAAGACCGTCCGCGACAACGCAGCCTATGGCCTCAAGCTCAAAGGTGTGCCGCGCTCGCAATGGTCCGCGCGCATCGCACCATACCTGGACATGGTCGGCCTGAACGGCTTCGAGCAGATGTACCCCTACCAGCTCTCCGGGGGCATGCAGCAGCGGGCCGGCCTGGTTCGCGCCTTAGCAGTTGACCCCCAAGTCCTGCTCATGGATGAGCCGTTCGGCGCCCTGGACGCGCAGACACGCGAGCTGCTGCAGGAGGAGCTGCTGCGCATCATCGAGCACGAGCGCAAGACGATGGTGTTCATCACCCACAGCATCGACGAGGCGATCGTGCTGGGCGATCAAATCGCCGTCCTGACGGCCCGGCCCGGCCGCATGCGCGAGCTGATCGACATCGGCTTGCCGGCGTCTCGCACGGCCGAGGAAGTCCGTACCAGTGCACGCTACAGCGAGCTGCGGCAGCACATCTGGGAGGAGCTGCGGCCAGAGGCCGCGGCGGCAGTGGCATGAATTCCCTCGCCCACCACAGTGGGAGAGGGTGAGGGGGAGGGAGCTTTGAGCGTCGCGGAAGAGAGCCGCCTAAGGGCGGCGACACCCTCACCTAGCCTCTCCCGCAAGCGGGAGAGGCACATAGAAGCTTCGGCTCAGCGCCGCCGCGAGCTGCTCGTCATGTGGTCGGCCCGTCTCGGCTCGCTGGCGGTGCTGCTGGCGGCGTGGGAAATCTTCGGCCGGCGCGTCAACAAAGCGGTGTTCGCGCCGCCCTCGCGCGTGGTCGAGGCCGGCTTGCAGATGGCGCAGTCGGGCGAGCTGTGGCGCTACCTCCAGGGCAGCCTGCTGACCCTGGTCTACGGCCTCGTCATTTCCATCGTCGTGGGCCTGCCGGTCGGCATCCTGATGGCCCGCAGCAAGGTCGCCGGTTACGCCCTGGAGTGGTACATCGCCGCCTTTAACTCTACCCCCATGGTCGCGCTGGTGCCGCTTATCACCCTCGTCTTCGGCTTCGACATCACCGCCAAAGTCATCGTCGTCGTCATCTCCTCCCTGTTCGCCATCGTCATCAACACCGAGCAGGGGGTCAAGAACGTCGATCAGCGCCTGCTGGAGGTGGCGCACTCCTTCCGCTCGACCGAGCGAGCCTTATGGGGTGACGTGATCGTCCCCTCGGCGCTGCCGTACATCGCCGCCGGCTTGCGCCTGGCCGTCGGCCGGGCGCTGGTCGGCATGGTGGTGGCCGAGTTCTTCACCGCCGTCAGCGGCGTGGGCTACCTGATCGTCCGCTACAGCAACTCGTTCGAGCCCGACCACATGCTGGTGCCGATCGTGGTCGTCATGGTCCTGGGCATCATCCTCACCGCGCTGACCAGCAACACCGAGCGCCGCGTCGCCCGCTGGAACCGCCAGCGCGACGACTAACCTCCCCTCTCCCGCCGCGGCGGGAGAGGGTGAGGGAACTCACGTGCCTACCGCGCTGGCTCGCCCACCGCCGAGGGGTATTTCAGACCGCTTCCGGTATTGAACAGGACCACATCCTCGGTGCCCTCCAGGAACCCACTGACGCGCAGCTTCCTGGCGGCGGCCCAAGTGGCTGCCCCTTCGGGCGCGGCGTAAATGCCCATCGCCCGGCCCACCTCGCGCTGAGCCTCGCGGATGTCCTCGTCGCTGACGGCGACCGCCGTGCCGCCGCTGTCGCGGACCGCCCGCAGCACCAGGTAGTCGCCAATGGCGACCGGCACGCGGATGCCGGCGGCAATCGTGTGGGCGTGCTGCCACGGCTCGGCGTGCTCGGCGCCCTGCTCGAAGGCGCGCACCAGCGGTGCGCAGCCCTCCGCCTGGACGATCACCATCTTGGGCTGCTTAGGACCGATCCAGCCCAGCTCCCGCAGCTCCTCGAAGGCCTTCCACATGCCGACGATACCGGTCCCGCCGCCGGCCGGGTAGACGATGACGTCCGGCAGGCAGGCTTCACCCCAACCGCCCTGCTCGGCCAGCTCGATGCCCATCGTCTTCTTACCCTCCTGGCGGTAGGGCTCCTTGAGGGTGGACACGTCGAACCAGCCATGTGCCTGGCTCTGCTCCTTGATCAGCCGCCCGGCGTCGTTGATCAGGCCCTCGACCAGCGTCACCTCCGCGCCGTGTACCGTGCTCTCGATCCAGTTGATGGCCGGCACGTCGCGCGGCATGGCCACGTGCGCCTCCATGCCCGCCGCCGCGGCGTAGGCAGTCGCCGCCGAGGCGGCGTTGCCGCCGCTCGGCAGAGCCACTGCGGTCAAGCCCAGCTCCTTCGCCCGGGACACGGCCGCCGCCAGCCCGCGCGCCTTGAAGCTGGCCGTCGGGTTTTGCCCCTCATCCTTGACCCGCAAAGCGCCGCGTTCCAGGCCCAGGCGCTCCGCGACCGCCGAGCGAGCTTGCAGGATCGGCGTCAGCCCCTCGCCCAGGCTGACCAGGTTGGCCTCGTCGCGGACCGGCAGCAGCTCCCAGTAGCGCCACATGTCCCAGCGCCGGCCGGCAAAGTCCGCCGGCCGCACCGCCGCGCGGACGCCGGCCAGGTCGTAGCGGGCCAGCAGCACCAGCCCGCAGCTGGTGCACACCGTTTGGGGCATATCGGCCTCGTGCTGAGCCCCGCAGGCCGAACATTCGAGATGGCTGAGAAAGCTGCGCCAAACCATGCCAGTTGAGCTTCGCATATCCTGTTAAGCGATGAGAGTGGTTGATCTCACCCAGCCCTGGGGCGACCGGATGCCCACGTGGCCGCAGTTCGCGTCGATCAAGGTCACCGACATCACCACCCACCAGCGCGACCGCAAGAGCACTGTACTGGTCGAGACCAACATGCACACCGGCACCCACATCGACGCGCCTATCCACTATGCGGAGCGTGGGCGGGACTTGAGCCAAATCCCGATCCAGGACTTGATCGGGACGGGCCTGGTGATCGACCTGCGGCCAATCACCAAGCCCTGGAGCTACTACTCGCTGGACGACGTGCTGAGCTGCGTGCCCCAGGGCGAAGAAATCCGCACTGGAGACGTGGTGATCCTGTACACCGGTTGGGACCAGTACAACTGGACCAAACCCAGCCGCGACGACGTGATGTACTTCGACCGCCATCCCGGCCCCAAGCCGGAGGTGGTCGATTACTTGATCCAGGACCGCAAGATCAAATGGATCGGCGGCGACCTGGCGTCAATGGACCATTCGATGTACGTGCGCATCCGTTGGATGCGGCCCGACCTTGTGAAGGAGTTCGAGCAGATGTACGGCGCATCCGTGGAGGAACTGGTGCCGGAGAAGAACTTCGAGTACGTCCACTACACCACGGCCCGCAACAACGTCTGCATGCTGGAGAACCTTGGAGGCGAGATCGCCGAGGTGGCGGGCACGCGCTGCACCATCGGGGCCTTTCCGTGGCGCTGGGTCGGCGGCGAGGGTTGCATTTGCCGGGTTGTGGCCTTCCTGGACATGGACAAGCCCGGCCTGGAAGGCGCTGAGCCGCCCGGCGCCCAGCCCCGCCAGTGGGACGCCGGCACCACTCCTGCCCGCATCATGGCCAGCGGGGAGACGAAGGTGAATTACTAAGTGCTGTGGCCGGAGGATTAGCGATGGCGACGATACCGGAACAAATGCGGGCAGTGGTCTTGACGGCCCCCAATGCCCACGAGGTTCGCGACATCCCCACGCCCCATCCAGGCACGTTGGAGGTGCTGGCTAAGGTCGATTCCGTGGCCATCTGCGGCACCGACCTGCACATCTACGAGGGCAAGTTCCCTGGCCGCTGGCCGAAGGGCTATCCGTTTACGCCGGGGCACGAGTGGTCGGGCGTGGTGGTGGAGGTGGGCGAGCAGGCTGCGCAGATGGGCTGGCAGGCAGGCGACCGCGTGGCCGGCACGTCGCACGCCGGCTGCGGCTACTGCCGCATGTGCATGATCGGCCGCTACAACCTGTGCGACAACTACGGTAAGGAGCCCCTGCACCACCAGTACGGCCACTACAGCCAGGGCGCCGACGCGCAGTACGTGGTCCATTCGATCAAGAGCGTGTTCAAGATGCCGCCGGAGCTGGACCTGCCGTACGGCTCGATGATTGACACTGCCTCCATCGCGCTGCACTCGGCCAAGCGGCCAGGCATCCGGCCGGGTGAGTCCGTCGTCGTCGTGGGCTCAGGGCCGATGGGCTTCCTCGTGGCCGATTGCGCGTACGCACTCGGCGCGGGCAAAGTAATCATGACCGGCGGCGGCGAGCGCCTCCACAAGGCCAAGGCCATGGGCTTCGAGGTGGTGGACTACCACTCCGGCGACGTGGTGGAGCAGGTCAAAGCCAAAACCGAAGGCAAGGGCGCGCACGTGGCCGTCGACACTGGCGGCACGGCGGAATCGGTGCTTTCAGCCGTCAACGTCCTGCGTAGGGGCGGGCGGGCGTCCTTCACGGGCATCCCGGACACGCCGGTGTCCCTGCCGATGCAGAAGATCGTGCTGGAGGAGATCGACCTCTATGGCGTCCGCGCCAACCCCAACACGATGGAGGAGGTGATTCCCCTGATCGTTACCGGGCGTGTGCGCGTCAAGGAGCTGATGACTCACTCCTTCGCCTTGGACGACTACGGCCAGGCGCTCCACACCTTCGCCCACCGTATCGACGGCGCCCTCAAGGTCATTGTCAAACCCAACCAATAGTTCCTCTCCCATCGCAATGGGAGAGGCAAGGTGAGGGCACTTTGCTTGCCGTCGTAATTCCCGAGCCGAATCAGTTTGCCCTGGTGGATGTGCCCTGCCCCACAGCAGGCCCGGGCCAGGCTCTGCTCAAGGTTATGTCAACCACCATCTGCGCCACCGACCAGAAGATCCTGGCTGGGCAGTTCGCGGGCGTGAAGTATCCCCACACGCCCGGGCACGAATTCGCCGGCGAGGTCGTGGCCCTGGGGCCGGACGTGGACGAGTACCAGCCGGGAGATCGGGTCGGCGTGGAAGTTCACGTCGGCTGCGGGCGCTGCGCGCGTTGTCTGGAGGGGCTGTACCAGCTGTGCGAGAACTACGGCCATCCTGAGAAGGGCCACGCCCACGTCGGCTTCACCGTCCCCGGCGGTCTGGCCGAATATGCCGCCGTGCCGCTGAAAGCGCTGCACCGGCTGCCGGAGAAGCTGAGCTGGGACGAAGGCGCCTTCACCGACAACATCGGCATCGCGCTGTACGCCGTCGAGCGCGGCGAGCTCCGGCCAGGCGAGAGCGTTGTGGTCATCGGCCCCGGAGCGTTCGGCGCGCTGGCAGTGCAGGTGGCCCGAGCCATGGGCGCCGGCCGCATCGTCATGCTCGGCACGCGGGCCGAGCGGCTGGAGCGCATGCATGGCTTTGGCGCCGACGAGCTGGTGGCCGCAACAGGAGACGAAGCTGTGGACAAGGTGAAACGAGCCCTCGGCGGCAAGGGCGCCGACCTGGTGATCGAGTTCGCCGGCAGTGCCGAAGCGGCGCGGCAGGCGATCCCCATCGCCCGGCGCGGCGGGCGCGTGGTGCTGGCAGGCTCAACCGGGCTCGGCAAGGAACTGAGCGGCGTGGATCTGAGCACGATCGTACGGGGGCATTTGGACATTCGCGGCTCGCTGGCCAACCCTAAGGGCATCTCTGGCCGCGGCCTGGAGCTGATCGCTCGCGGAGCCGTCGACGTGAAGCCGCTGATGACGCACCACTTCAAATTGGATCAGTTTCCAGAGGCGTGGGAGACCTTCGTCGAACGCCGGGGCGGCGCCATTCGGGTCATGCTCCACCCGCACGCTGACTGAGGCTGTGATCTCGGCCGGGCAGGCGCTCAGTCCAATGCGACCGGCCAGCCCGCGGCGTCCGTACTTTAGGTTATGAAACTCACGCCAAAGCTCGTCCGTCGCTCGGTTGGCATCGCGAATCGGAGTCGAGCTGCCGGACTACGTGGATCTGGGCAAGCTCAAAGGCAACCAGGGTGCGCAGAACTATCCCATTCCAGCTTCGGCCGACTTAGGCAAAGTCCGCTCGGCCGTCATCTGGTGCCAGCCCTTTCGGGTGCCCTTCATCGCCGCCAGCTTGGCAGCGGCGCCGTGACGGCCACTCGCGCGGTTGTGTGAAGATAGGCCTCATGGCGGTTTCTGCTGGACGCAAGTTGCATTCGCGGCTGACGGACGGGCAGCTGCGCGAGGCGCTGCGGCTGATGCTGACCATCCGCCACTTCGACGAGCAGGCGATGGCGCTGTACCGGGCAGGCGAGATGCGCGGTACCACTCATCCGTACATCGGCATGGAAGCGGTGGGCGTCGGCGTCATGATGGCCCTCCAGCCGACCGATTGGGTGACCAGCACCCATCGCGGCCACGGGCACACCATTGCCAAGGGCGGCGACCTCAAGAAGATGATGGCCGAGCTGCTGGGCCGAGCCACCGGCTATTCCGGCGGCAAGGGCGGCAGCATGCACATCGCCGACATGGACAAGCACATGCTGGGCGCCAATGGCATCGTCGGTGGCGGCATGGGCCTGGCCACCGGCGCGGCCCTCACCTGCAAGCTCCAGAACACGGGGGCTGTGGCGGCCTGCTTCTTCGGTGACGGCGCCCTGAACCAGGGCATCCTGCACGAGGCCACCAACATGGCGGCCATCTGGAAGCTGCCGGTGGTCTATGTGTGCGAGAACAACCAGTACGCCATGTCCGCGCGAGCCGACTGGA
>DAIUFO010000127.1:0-9948 GCA_036844545.1 Chloroflexota bacterium | reverse complement strand
CGGCAGCGTCGATCACAGGCCTTTGGCGACCTCTGCGTCGAACGTCGCGAGTGACCCTGGTGCGGTCAAGCCGGCGAACGTGGGCAGGATCGGGACCGTGGCGGGCAGGGCGCCGGTCGGTGATGGCGAGCCGCTGCCCGAGCCGCTCAGGAACGCGGGCGTGGAAGGCAGCTGGGGCCCCCCGCGTGGCGTGTCGGCAGCGTTGCAAGCCGCCAGCGAAGCGGCGATCCAGAAGGCGGCTAACGCGGGTAGCCAGCGGCGCCATTGTCGCTTCTGACGTTTCATCGGCCGTAGGCTCCTGACACCGCGGTGCTGGAGGGCACAGCCGCCGCGGAGCCGACCCCAAAGACGCCCGCCAGCGTGCCAAGCAGCAGCGCCGCGGGAAGGATCAGGGCCAGCCACCTCACCCAGGTACGCTGCTTGGGCCGGGGCTGCACCGACCGCGCGGCCGCGCGGTTTCGGTTGCGCGATTTGGGCATCCGCTTCGCCGTGGAGTATATCTTGGAGGCAGAGACGATGGAGCGGGTGTGCGAGGTCAACTGGCTGGGCCTGGTCGACTACCAGGAGACCTGGGAGCTGCAGCTGCGATTGGTCCGCGAGCGGGCCCAAGGACACATTCCCGACCAGCTCCTGCTGTTGGAGCACCCGCACGTCTTCACCCTCGGCCGCCGCGGCCGAACGGCCAATGTGCTGTCGAGCGATCAGGACATCGTCGCCGCCGGCGCGCAGCTCATCCACAGCGACCGCGGTGGGGATGTGACCTACCACGGCCCGGGGCAGCTCGTCGGCTATCCCATCCTGTACCTGGAAGAGAGCGAGCGCGACGTGCCGCGCTACGTCCGGCGGCTGGAGGAGGCGATCGTCCGCACCTTGGCCGGCTTCGGCATCGCGGCCGGCCGCGAGCCGGGGTTCCCGGGCGTGTGGGTGCGGGAGGAGAAGGTCTGCGCCGTCGGCGTGAAGATCAGCGAGTGGGTGACCCTGCACGGCTTCGCCCTCAACGTCAGCACCGATATGAGCATGTGGCGGCACATCGTCCCCTGCGGCATCGCCGGCAAAGGGGTGACCTCAATGGAACGACTGCTGCCCTCAGCGCCATCCACGAACGCCGTCGGCGAGCGTTTTGTCGAGCGCTTCGGGGACGTGTTCGAGCGCCGAATGGTTACGCGGCCGGCTGGTGTGGCGGCTGCTCGGGGTTGAGGTACAGGCCCTCCCGATGGATGTAGTCGTGCACGGCGTTGGGGACCAGGTAACGGATCGATAAACCGCTGGCCACTCGACCGCGCAGCTCGGTGGACCAGATGGCCAGCTCCGGGATGCGCACTTGGTGGACACGGCCTTCTACGCCGGGAAGCTGACGGTCCAACAGGCGCAGCGAGAAGGAATGGTAGCCTGGCCGGTTCACGGCAATCAACTGGCAAGTCTCCAGCAGCTTTTCCGGCCGATGCCAGGTCGGCAGGTCTGCTAGGGCGTCCTCGCCGAGGATGAAGTAGAGCTTCGCCTGGGGTCCGAGCTGCTCCTGCAGCAGCGCGATTGTGTCGACGGTGTACGAGAAGCCGGGACGATCGACGTCGATGGTCGAAAGCTCGAAGCACGGATTGTCGGCGATAGCCATGCGGACCATCTCGACGCGCGCCTCGGGCGGCGAGACCGCGTAGTCCGGCTTGTGCGGCGGGCGCGCGGAGGGTACGAATAGGACGCGTTCCAGGTCGAGCGCACAGCGGGCTTCCTCGCCGGCCACCAAATGGCCGTAGTGGATGGGATCGAACGTGCCGCCAAGGATGCCGACGTTCACGTGGTTGGCGCCGAGGCGTCGGGATCGGGCATCTCCAGCCGGCGATTGATCACGATCTCGGTAAACAGCACCGAGTTAGGCACGACGATGAGCTGGCCGTTCTCGGCGCGCAGCACCGTGGTGCGTACCTGGATGTCTTCAACCGAGCCGCTCACGTCCTTGACCATGATGACGTCGCCGATGATGAACGGCCGCTCCCACAGCAGATACAGCCCGGCTACCAGGTTCTTGAGGACGTCCTGGATGGCGAAGGTGATAGCCAGGCTCAACGCGCCGAGGAACGTCAGCACGCCGGTGAGCTGGATGCCGAAAATGTAGGCGATCCAGATGATGCCGATCCCCAGCGCAGCGAGATAGGTCAGCCGGCCGATGAGGATGGCCAGATTGAGGTTCGTGTTGCGGGCCAGCCGGCCTTTGCGCAAACCGGCCTGCAGCCGATGGCCGACGAAGATGACCACGGCCACGATCAGAATTGCCTCGACCATGCCCAACAGGAAGCCCGGCGCGTTGGCAACGACGTCCTGATAGAAGTGCCCGAAGCTGGCGCGGAGGTCGGCCATGTCCGCGGTCCATCTTAGCAGCGGCTGCTAGCAAGCTGGCGGAGCTTGCCGGCAGCCGCCTCAATACTTGGGCCAGCAGCTGCTCAGCGGATGTGGATACCGGTCAGCGTGACCGGCTGGCTGTCTAAGCGGACGGTCAGGTCGAAGTCGCCGCTGGACGCCGGCAGCTTGAAGCGATGCTGGTCACGGTAGCGATCGCCGGTTTGCCAGCTGGAGCTCGGGTGCTGTGGCAGCAGTGGACCTGATGCCAGCGTCTGGTTGGGGCTGAGCTGGACGGTGAGCTGGGCGTCAGAGGATGACGGTACGTCAGCTTGCCAGAACAGCGTGAGGTGGGCGTCGTCGCCGGCGGCGAAGGTGGTGCGTTCAGCGTCCTGGCCAACCAAGGTCAAACTCCAGCCGAGAAGGTGGATGGGGCCAAGCCGGCGATCGAGCGGGTGAGGAATGCGCAACTCGTCCAGGCTTGCGGGCTGCGGCGCCGCCGTAACCTGGACGCCGCCCAGCAGTAGGCGGTTGCCGTCACCGCCGGCAGTGACTGCCAGGCGCTTGGTTGGGTTGGCGGGGTCGTACATGCCGATCTCGGCCTGGTACTGGCCGGGTGGCGTGCCGGGCAGGACCAGCAGACCGTAGTTGTCGGCGATGGTTTCGCCCGGCTTCCAGCCGCTCGTGGGCAGCGCGCCGCCGCCAGGGTCGCTGTCGCGCTGCGCCCAGATGTTGCCTTCGCCGTCGATGACGTGGGTGAACACCCTTTCGTCGGTAGGCGTTTGGCCGCTGGCTTGCCATTTGAGCCCAAGCTGCAGCACGTCACCGCTGGGCACTTGTTGAGGCGTAAGCGTGTAGCCGCTGAGGTGGGCGAAGGTGCCGAGCGTGGCGTCGGCGGGGCGCGCGGCCCCCGTCTGGCTCGACGGTACGGCGAACGCCGCCAGGCGCGCGCTGCCGAACCATTGGTTCTGGACTTCGAAATCGTTGCTGGCCAGCCAGTGCTCCACGTAGGCCTCCGGGTCGCTGCCGTTGGTGCCGTACAGCACCAGCCATAGCCGCTTGTACTGGCCGTTGAGGGCCAGTAGGGCGGCGGCAGTCTTGTCCGGGCTCAGCGGACGATCCTGGGGCAGGCCGATTTGCGGCAAGGAGCCGCTGTAGTAGTAGGGGAAAATCTGCTCCTGGCCCGGGGCGTCCAGGACGATAGCATCGCCGGGGCGACCGGAGGTGGTGATGAAGTGGGCGATGCCGCGGTAGTCATCCCGGGCGAAGCCCGGATTGGCGAAGTAATTGTTCAGCGCATAGCCGGCGCTTGCCAGCAGCACCGCCAGGCCGACGATGCGAACGTTGCCCAGGCCGGCCAGTCCCACGCCGACCAGCAGCAGGAAGCCAGGCAGCGCCAGCAGCGCGAACTTGGGGTTGTAGATTGGCTTGCGGTAGCCGAGGAGGAACATCACCAGCAGCGGGACCGCTACATACAGCGCCGGCAGCCAGATGTTGTGGGCGACCACGGCCGTTTTCGCCACCGCCTGCATGGCGCGGCGCCGCGCAGCGTCTGTAAGCGGCTGGCGCGAGGTCAACCGTAGGCCCGGCCTGGACAACAGCCACGAGAAGTACGCCAGGAAGACGAAACCGAAGCCGGCGACTGCAACGACGGCGGCTGTAAACGCTATGGTGAGAGGCGTCGGGTCGGCCGAGAGGCCCTCGACGTAACGGAATGCGGCATCGCCGAACAGCTGGGGGCCAGCGTGGAAGGCATCCGTGGAGGGCCAGCTCAGCAGGCTGTCCTTGGCAATGGCCAGCCAGGGGACGAAAACCAGTACGGTCGCTAAAGCGGCGGCGAGGAACGGCAGCAGGGCCTTGCGGCGAGCCAACAGCACGTACAGACCCTGGAACGCCATCGCCAGCGCGCCGATGTACTGGCTGTAGAGGCAGGCCGCCGTAGCCGCGAAATAGGCCAACCACACCAAAGATCCCCTCTCCCGCCGCGGCGGGAGAGGGTTAGGGTGAGGGAGCTCCGTGCAATGCACCAACAAGTATGTGGACAGCAGGCCGAACAGCGTGACTTGCGCATACATACGTGTCTCTTGGGAGTAGTAGACGAGCAGCGGCGAGACGGCGCCGGCCAGCGCGGCCATAAGGCCTGTCTCGTGGTTCAGCAGCCGGCGCCCGAGGGCGTACAACAGGGCCACGATGAGCATGCCAGCCAGCAGCGACAAGAACCGCACCGCGTACTCGCCCTGGCCCGCGGCGGCCATCCAGAAGTGCAGGAAGTAGTAGTACAGCGGCGGGTGGATGTCGTGCGAGGTGCCAGTGCTGATGGCGCCCAGCGACTGCCGCGCCAGGTACAGGCTCGAGCCCTCGTCGTACCACAGAGACTGGAACTCGAGGCGCGCGGCGCGGAGGGCGAACGCAACTAGGAGGATGACAACCGAAGTTGTCGTCCTCCTAGCGATGGTTCCGAATGTCGTCGAGGACCCGCTCGACGAACTCGTCCGGCGGCATCGGTGGCAGCTGCTCGCCCGAGCGCAAACGCACGCTGACGGTACCGGCCTCCTCGTCGCGCCCGCCGGCCACCACCATGTAGGGGACCTTCTGCGTCTGGGCCTCGGCGATCTTGCGCTGCATCTTCTCGTTGCGGTCGTCCAGGGCCGAGCGCACGCCCACGTCGAGCAGCCGCTCGTGCAGGCTGCGCAGGTAAGGCACGTTCTTGTCCGTGATAGGGATAAGCTGCGCCTGCACCGGCGACAGCCACACCGGGAAGGCGCCGGCGTACTTCTCGATTAGGAAGGCGATCATGCGCACCAGGGTGCCGATCACGCCGCGGTGGATCATCACCGGCCGGTGGAACTTGGAGTCCTCGCCGACGTATTCGAGCTCGAACTGGTTGGGCAGGTGGAAGTCGACCTGGATGGTCGAGATGGTCTCGCTGTGGCCCAGTGGATCGCGTAGCTGGATGTCGATCTTCGGGCCGTAGAAGGCTGCTTCCCCCGGCGCCTCGTCGTAGTCCGTGCCCAGCTCCGCCAGCGCCTCCTTCAGGTAGCGCTCGCCCATCTCCCACATCGGCGGGTTATCGACGTACTTGTCCTTGTCGTGCGGGTCCCACAGGGACAGCTGGTACCAGTGCTCGGTGATGCCCAGCACCTCGTAGATGTGCTCGATGAGCCGGACCACGCCGATGATCTCGGCCTTGATCTGGTCCGGCGTGCAGAAGATGTGGGCGTCGTTGAGGTCCATGCGGCGCACACGGCTGAGGCCGCTGAGCTCGCCTGATTTTTCGTAGCGCCACATCGTGCCGAACTCGGCGATGCGCAGCGGCAGGTCGCGGTAGCTGTGCTGCTCTTCCTTGTAGACCTGGATGTGGTGCGGGCAGTTCATGGGCCGCAGCACCATCTCCTCGTCGCCGGCCTTCATCACCGGGAACATCGCGTCCTTGTAGTGTGCCCAGTGGCCGGAGGTCTTGTATAGGTCGACCTTGGCCACGTCGGGCGTGACCACGTGCTGGTAGCCGCGGCGGATCTCCAGGTCGGTCACGTAGCGCTCCAGCTCGCGGCGGATCGTCGCGCCTTTGGGCAGCCACATCGGCAGGCCGGGCCCGACGAGGTCCGAGAACATGAACAGGCCCAGCTCTTTGCCGATGCGCCGGTGGTCGCGGCGCTTAGCGTCCTCCACTCGCTCGAGGTAGTCCTCGAGCTCCTGCTGGTCGTTCCAAACGGTGCCGTAGATGCGGGTGAGCTGCTCGCGCTTCTCGTCGCCGCGCCAGTAGGCGCCGCCCAAGTTCAGCAGCTTGAAGGCGCCGATGTCGCCGGTGTTCTTGACGTGCGGTCCCGCGCACAAATCGGTGAAGTCGCCGTGCTGGTAGATGCTCACCGTCTCGTCCGGGAGCTGGCTGATCCACTCCACCTTAAACGGCTGGTCGTGCTCCTTGAACCAGTCCACGGCCCTATCCTTGGGCCAGTCCTCCTGCACGAAATCGGAGCGCGCGGCCACGCTCTTGCGCATTTCCGCTTCGATGGCTGCCATGTCCTCTTGCGTGATCGCGCGCGGCAGCTCGATGTCGTAGTAGAAGCCGTCCTCGGTATCCGGCCCGAAGGCGAACTTCGCGCCCGGGAACAGGTGCTGCACGGCCTGCGCCATCACATGCGCGGTGCTGTGCCGCATCGGCGCCAGCGGGTGGTTGGTGTGTGAGCCGCTCATTCAAACGAAGTATATTTGGGCGCTGCCGGTGGTGAGCCTGCCGTTGTCGGCGGCCGGGCAGCCGGTGGAGGTTGCCGGCCTACGCTATACTCAGCCCGTCTTTGTCAGGGGCGGTTAGCTCAGCTGGTTAGAGCGCAACGTTGACATCGTTGAGGTCGAGGGTTCGAGCCCCCCATCGCCCACTCTTTGCTCCTCCTTACGCAGCCGCATCCCATGCGTAAACGTCCAAGTATGCTACCTAGCTGAACGAGTGTACGTCCAAGTATGCTGCGTACTTGAACGTTATAACGTAGAAATATGCTACCATCTTGTACGTAGAAGCGTACAGATAGGCAGCATATTCCGATGTTGGACGATAGGCAGATCGCCGGTCAGAACGCCTGGTGGGGAGGTGATGATGCTTGGCAGCAGCGCGATCCTCATTTGAAGCGGCTGGCCATGCAGCCGGCCAAGTTCCCCTCACCGCTCGTCCAAAAGGCAAACCTCGAGTTCAGTGGTATCCACGTCGTCCGAGGCCCGCGGCAGGTCGGCAAATCCACCGACCTGAAGCTGCTCGTCCCGAAGGCGCTGAAGGAAGGGCGCGCGGCGCGACAGATCGTCTACTTGTCGCTGGACCTCCTGGAGAACCAACCCAGCGCTGAGATAGAGCGGACCGTGTACCGGGCCAAGGAGCTGGCGAATAGCGCCGCGGACCCGCGATCGCCGGTCTTGCTGCTGCTGGACGAGGTCACGTCAGTGCCCCGCTGGCAGACCGCCATTAAAGCCTTGTGGGATGACGGCGTCATTGACCGCGACGTGGTCTATTGCACGGGCTCGTCCGCGGCCGATCTGGCGTTTGGCGTGGCGGAGCGTTTGCCGGGCCGTCGCGGACGCGGCCTCGACCACCTTGTCCTCCCCCAGCCATTCTCCGAGTTCGCGCGAGCGCTGCACCCGGCCATTCCGCCGTCCCCGTGCCTGACGATCGGCGAGCTGTTCTCCGCGGCGGGGCGTCAGTCCCTCCACGAGATTGCGCTGCACGCCTCGGAACTGGAGGACGCGTTCGCGCGCTATTTGCGGTTCGGAGGCTTTCCCGCGGCCGTCGTGGAAGCCATGGGAGGAGCCTTCGAGCCCAGCCACTTTACCCAGCGCGTCGTCCTGGACTCGCTGTTGAAGGAGGTCGGCCGCGGGGGTCTCAGCGAGCCCGCGATGTACGCCCTGCTGGAGCGTGCAGCGTTGTCTTTGGGATCGAAGACGAGCTGGAACGCCATGGCCAAGGAGATGGACGTGCCCCTTGGCACGCGGGGCGGGAAAACCTACGATGCCCGCAGCCTCCAGCGTTACATCGAGTTCTTGGCGGCCGGCTACTTCATCTTCATCGTGTATTTCTGGAGGCAGCGAACCGATTCCAACGCCATCGCCAAAGAGAAGAAGGTCTATTTCGGCGACCCGCTGCTGCACGAGCTGGCCAAAACCTACGCTCCGGGCTTGCCGGACCAGGCGCCTGGTCTCGTCGAGAACGCGGTTGGCCTGGCCTTGCTGCGGCGTTACGAGCCCTCACGGGCGCTGTTCGAGGGCTTCCTGGCGCCGGGCGACCTCCACGTCTGGGCGTCAGCTCGGGGGGGCGAGCTCGACTTTGCCTGCGGGCCTCGCCGCGCGCTGGACTTGGTCGAGGTCAAGTACCAGGCGTCGATCGACCGGCGTCTCGTGTCCGGCTACCGAAAGGCATTTCCGGAACGACCGGTGGTAGTGGCCACTCGCCAAACAACCGATATTGGAGACCACGAAGCGCTGATCCCGGCGCACGTGCTGACCTGGCTGCTCGCCTAGGAGTGCGTTAGCTGAGAGCTATTCGCAGGATGCGGTCGTCGTCGTCCGTGGGTGAGCCGCGGCCGTCGCGGTTGCTGGTGAGGACGTAGAACGAGCCATCCGGGGCGGCCTCGACATCGCGGAGCCGGCCGAACTGGCCCTTGAGCAGTTGCTCCTGGAACGCGACGGAGCGGCCATCGGCGCCGAAGACGACCCGCTGGAGCGCTCGCGACTGGAGGCCGGTGAACAGCATCGAGTTGCGAAGAGGGCCGGTGGTGATGAAGGTCGCGTCGGTGGGCGCCCAGGTGGCGCCGCCGCCGCTCTCCAGCAGCGGGTCGGCGAAGCGGGCATCGTGGGCGATGCCGTACACCGCCGGCCAGCCGTAATTGCCGCCGGGCTGGATGAGGTTCACCTCGTCGTGGCAGCAGAACGGCGGTGACGAGCTGGGGCCGTGCTCGGTCTCATACAGGCCGCCCTCTGGGTGCCAGGCGATGCCCTCAGGGTTGCGATGGCCGAAGCTCCACACGGGCGAGCCGGGGACGGGATTGTCGGCAGGGATGGAACCGTCGCCGTTGATCCGCAGGATCTTGCCGCCGAGCGAGCCGAGGTTCTGCGACAGGTCGGGGTTGCCGGACTCGCCGGCGGTGGCGTACAGCTTGCCGTCGGGCCCGAACTTGATCCGGCCGCCGTCGTGATTGCCGCCCGCGGGGATGCCGTCCAGCAGCACCTTGTCCAGCGTGCCGGCGCCGCCGTCGTCACGCATGCGGACGATGCGGTTGGGACCGCCGCCGGCCGCCGTGTAGTAGACGTAGACGAAGTGATTCGACGCGAAGTTCGGGTCGAGCACGAGGCCAAGCAGGCCCCATTCGGAGCCCGCCTGCTGGGTGACGTCCAGGCTGGCCCACGGCTGTGGCTGGACGGCGCCGTTCTGCATGACGCGGATGCGGCCCACGCGCTCGGTGAAGAAGACGCGGCCATCCGGGGCGAAATCCAGCGCCCACGGCGCTCGCAGGCCAGTAGCCAGCACTTGCACGCCAACGTTCGCCGGCCGAAGCGCTGAATCGAGCGGCGGGCTGTGCGCCCCACCGCCGGCCTCCCACGGGAAGCGCTGCGTGTTCAGCCGCTCCTGGATGCCTTGCGGGCCATTGACCCAGCTTCGGAAGCCATCGGTGAAGGCGGTGAAGTTGTCGGCTTTGCGCCAGGCCAGCAGACCGTTGCTGGTGTGCTGCTGCGCATCGCCGTTGGCGGCGAAGGCCTGGTCCTCGGCGCAGTCACCCACGACATTCGGGATGGCGTCGTGCAGCGTCTTGATCTCCTCTCGCCTGGGGCCATCGCTGCGTAGCTCTACGCCGGCGCGGTCGGCCAGCATGCGCAGGGTCGCCTGAAAGTCGAGGCTCTCCTTCTTCGCGACGAAGGCGATGACGTCGCCGCCGGTGCCGCAGGCGCCGTAGCAGTGCCAGCTCTGGCGCTCCGGATACACATAGAAGGAAGGCGTCTTCTCATTGTGGAAGGGGCAGGGCGCTTTGAAGTAACGCCCCGCCTTCTGCAGCTGCGTGTAACCGCCGATCACGTCGACGATATCGAGACGCGCCTTGACCTCGTCGACGGTGCTCATGCGCGCGCTCCCGGTGCCACGGT
>DAIUFO010000126.1:0-10006 GCA_036844545.1 Chloroflexota bacterium | reverse complement strand
ATTCCTGCGTGTTCCAGTCGACCGACAGCCCGGTCAGCAGCCTGGCCCCCGACCAGAGGTTGCCGGTCTGAGCCAGCAGGCTCCGCCCGTACGACTCACTGCGAGATCCGGCGTGCACCGCGAAGACAACCTCCCGGGCGTCCACGGCGCGAGCGATGAGGGAGGCGCCGTCGGCCACGACGCCAGCCACCCCAGCGGCTTTAGCCGCTACCGACAGGATGCCACCCCACGAGCCGGCGTAGGTCCGGCCGCCGTTGTCGATAACGATCACGTCGCCCGGCGAGGCCGCTTCGATGGCGGCGGTGCCTAGGTGGCGGTTGGACTTCTCGCCTTCGACGAACGGCTTGAGCTTCACGGTGATCACCCGGCCGGCGATGCGCGGACACTGCCACATCGGCCGCGGTCCCAGGGCTGCGCCGGACAGGCCGGCGCGGTCCATCGCGTCGGATACGGCGCAGGTATCCAGCTTGGCGAGGCGCGAGACCAGCTCGTCCGGCACCACGCCTAGTTCCAATATGCGAACGTCATGCCGCAACCGGTGGCGGCGGGCGAGCGATAGGTTGGCACGTAGTCGATCAGGTTCGGCGTGAGATGCTCGGAAGCGCCGGCGAGCGCCACCCAGTTGAGGATCTCCGACGTGCCGCCGCGCAGCTTGTCGCGCGGGATAGCCGCCAGCTTGTCCCGGTCCTGCTCCAGCAGGCCATCCAGCACGAAGCGGTCGAGCTCCTCGTCGATAACCACGTGGCTGAGCCCGCCCGAGCCCATGATCGCCACCCGCTCGCCGTTGCCCCAGGACTCGACGGCCTTGGTGACGGCCTGGCCCATCGAATAGCAGCGCCGCGGCGTCGGCTGGTTGGGCGGGTAATAGGTGTTGACCATGATCGGCACGATGGGCACGTCGCACTCCGGCCACAGGCGCCGGTACAGGAAGCTGAAGGCGTGGCCGATGCCTACCTCGTCGCGCAGCTTGCTGCAGCGCGTCACGTCGAACTCCTGCTCGGTCAGCGATTCGATGAGGTGCTTGGCCAGCTCCGGCTTGGCTGGGTAGGCGGCGTGTTTGTTCTCCCAATGGTCCGCTTCGACGGCCAGCCAGCTCAGGGCGTTGGGGCGCTCTTTGCGTTTGATGTTGCACGTCTCGCCGTGATAGATCGCCACCGCCGGCATGTTGTCGTCGCCGAACTGCTCGTGCTGGTCGTCGCCGAAGATGACGATGGCGTCCAGCTTGGCCTCACGCACGATCTTGCCCAGCTGTTTGATGCCCTGCTGGCAGGCGCCGAAGCGCTGCTCCCACTTGTCCAGCGTCAGCTCGGCTTCCAGGTTGGGGTAGACCTTCTCCGCCTTGGCCACCAGCGCCGGGTAATCCAGCCGGTCGTCATGCTGGTCCTTCTCGCGCATGAGCTGCCAATCGCGCCAGGGCACGGTGAGCTGCGGGCTGTGAGAGCTGCCGACGCCGAGAACGACTCTAGCCATGTGGCTGAGTGTGCCATATCCGGCAGCTTTAGAGACATCGACTTCGGACTGCCGAAGGCGCTCGCGAAGCGTTGGTGGCGGGGCCGCCGCACAGCTCCTGCTTGGCTCTATCATTGGAGGCCGCAAGGAGGTACGCATTGATTCGCATTCGATTCGCTGGCCTGGCTCTGGTGGCCGGCCTGCTGGCAGCCTGTGGCGGAGGCGCGACACCGCCACCTTCCTCGGCGCCGGCCTCATCCCCAGCCCCGGCATCGGCCGCCGCCAGCGCCAAGCCGGCGGCTTCCGCTCCGGCAGCCTCCGCTTCGGCCAAGCCTGCCGCTTCGGCCAGCGCCAAGCCCAGCGCGTCTGGCGCGGCCAGTGGCAGCCTCACCAAGGTCAGTATCGGACTGCTGAACAGCAGCTCCGATGGCGGCATTCTCATCGCTCTGGACCGCGGCTATTTCAAGGACCAGGGCATCGAGCTCGACACCCAGCGCTTCAACACACTGGTCGACATGGTGGGCCCGGTTGGCGCTGGCCAGTTGGATATTGCCGCTGGCGCTCCCGCCGCTGGGCTGTACAACGCCATTGGCCGCGACGTGCCGGTCCGCATTGTGGCGGACAAAGGAGGGACGCCCAGCGCGCAATGGGACTTCACGGGGCTCGTTCTCCGGAAGGACCTGATCGACTCGGGGAAAGTCAAAGACTTCAAGGACCTGAAAGGTCTCAAGCTGGTCACCAGCGGCAAAGGTAACTCTCCTGAAGTCGCTCTGGCGACCGCCCTCAAGAAGGGTGGGCTGACCCTCAAAGACATCGACTTCGAGCAGATGGGCTTCCCGGACATGGTCACGGCCATGGCCAACAAGGGCATCGACGGCGGCATCGTGATCGAACCCTTCTTGTCCAGTATCGTCGCGTCTGGGAACGGCGTGGTTTGGAAGCGTAACCTGGACCTCTTCGGCCACAACCAGCAGATCGCCATCATCGCCTACGGGCAGAAGATCTTCAGCAATCAAGACCTGGGGCGCCGCTGGATGGTGGCCTATATCAAGGGCCTGCGTGACTACAACGATGCCTTCGGGCCCAAGAAGAACGGTTACGACGACGTGGTGAAGATTTTGGCCAAATACACCGCCGTCAAGGATCCCAACGTGTATGCCAAGATGACGCCGGCCGGCCTCGATCCGAACGGCAAGCTTGACCTTGCCAGCATGCAGGAAGACATCGATTACTACCAACAGGCGGGGTACCTGAAGGGCACGGTTGACCTTTCCAAGCTGATCGATACATCCTTCCAGCAGTACGCCCTCCAACAGCTCGGCCCCTACCAGCCCTAAAAGGAGAAAAGAGCGCCCATGGCCATCGCCACCCACCAGACCGAAGCCAGCGTCACCACCCAGGCTCGTTATCTCTCGTCCTACATGGCTCGCCGCCAGTACGCCGACGAGATCCAGTACCCGCCCGCCTCGCCCGGCGTCAAGAACGTGGTCGACATCCACGCTCACGCCCACGAGGGCCAGCAGGATGCACTGGCGCTGGCCCAACATGCCTCGGCCAGCGGCATGGGCGGCGTCCTGTACAAGACCATCGTCGGCCGCCAACGCCCTGCCGAGGCCGTGCGCCAGGTCCAGGAGCAGCTGAAGCCTTGGTGCGACCAGAACAAGGTCGAGCCGGTGAAGGCCTGGGCTGGCTGGAATATCGGCAGCAAGCTTGGTATTCGCGCCACCGCCAAAGACGCCCAGGAGCAGATCGAGGATGGTGTGGCGGCCATCTGGATGCCCAACAACCTGCACGCCAACACCTTCGCGAAAGTGGGCGCGCGTCCGATCTGGTGGGACAAGACCGCCAACCCGCGCTACAACACCGATCCGATGGAGTGGGACCACGCTATCAGCGTGGGCGCCCACTATCTGATGGATGGGCGCGGCTCACTGGCCACCGACGTCCAGGATGTCTTCCGCGTCATCGCCGACAAGGACGTCGCCGTCTTCTTCGGGCATGCCACGCACCCGGAAATCTTCGCAATGGCCGAGCAGGTGGAGAAGTTGGGCATCAAGAAAGCGGTGGTCGACCATCCCTTCAGCCCCTTCGTCGATCTCAGCGCCGACCAGATGCGCCAGCTGAACAACGCCGGCATCTACATGAACTTCACCTACGACGAGATATCGCCGCTGCTGGGTGTCGATCCGGCCATCATGTGCAAGACCATCCAGGCCCTGGGCACACAGTACGTCACGCTCTCGAGCGACTGCGGTGAGCCCTTGTTCCCCAACTCGGTCGAAGGCATGCGCCAGATCCGCGCCTACATGCGCGCCTTCGGCCTCACCGACGAGCAAGTCGAGCAAATCAGCGTCGCAAACCCCGCCAAGGTGGTCGGCTTAGCGTAAGCGAGCCGCTTTCGGCCGGCAAGCGACTCGCTCCCGGCGTCCGGTGCACGCCCGTTAGCTCTGGACAGTATCTTGTTCGGTGGACTATTACTACTGAGACGGGGATCGCTGACGTACTGCCCGCCGCCCTTCAGCAGGCGGGCATCCTCTGCGGAGCACGGCCACAGCGTACCTTCTTTTGTCTGAGCCTTCCCCCATGCCATCCTGAGGGCAGCGAAGGACCCGCCCCGCCAGCGACAGCGACTCCACTTCGGCGTAAGATCACAAATACCGCGTAGTACTTCCGGAGCGTATCGGTTCGCCCATATGTGCCTTGGGCTGGCTTCCGCGGGCAGCATGGCGTACGCTAGCGCATCATCAACCGTCACGGAGGCAAAGTCCGGGCTGAGGGAGAGGTCGAAGGTGGGGCCTGCTTCTTCTTCAGCTTGTGAGTGATATGGCGTCAGGGGAAAACGGCATGGAACGCAAGATTATCCTGCTGGTGGAAGACAATCCGGACGACGAGGCGCTGACCTTGCGCGCGCTGCGCAAGCACAACGTCACCAACGAAGTCATTGTCGTCCACGACGGCGCGGAGGCCATAGATTGGCTGTTCGCTACCGGCCAGCACGCCGGCCGCGACACCGCGATCATCCCGCAAGTCATCCTGCTGGATTTGAAGCTGCCCAAGGTGGACGGCCTGGAGGTCCTCCGGCGGGTCCGCTCGGACGATCGCACGCATCTGCTGCCCATCGTCATTCTCACCTCCTCCAAAGAGGAAGAGGACATCCTCAACGGGTACCGGCTGGGCGCCAACAGCTACGTCCGCAAGCCTGTCGATTTCGTCGAATTCACCGACGCGGTTCGGCAGCTGGGCCTGTTCTGGCTGTTGTTGAATCAGTCGCCGACGCGGGCAGGCCCGTGAGCGACAGCCTGCAACCGCTGCGAGTCCTCATCGTCGAAGACTCCGACGACGACGCCGAGCTCCTGCTGGTCGAGCTTCGCCGCGCCGGCTACAAACCGACTTTTCGGCTGGTCCAAACGCGCGAAGACATGGCCGCGGCGCTGGACGAGCAGCAATGGGACCTGGTGCTGTCCGACTACAACATGCCCCACTTCAGCGCCTTGGGCGCGCTGAGCATGATTCACGGGCGCAACCTGGACCTGCCGTTCATCATCATCTCGGGCGCCATCGGTGAGGAAACGGCTGTGGCGGCTATGAAGGCTGGCGCGCACGACTACGTCATGAAGGCGCATTTGGCCCGGCTGATGCCGGCCATCGAGCGCGAGCTGCGCGAAGTTGGCGAGCGGGCAGCCCGGCGTCAAGCTGAGCTGGCGCTGGCCGACAGCGAGGCGCGCTACCGGACCATTGTCGACACCGCCAACGACGCTATTGTGGCGCTGGACGAGCAGGCCCGAATCATCTACGTCAACCAGCGCACGCCAGAGATGCTGGGCAGCTCCCGAAGCGAGCTGCTGGGCCAACCGTTCACCTCGATCCTCCATGAGGATGAGCGCGCCGATTGGGACCGTCGCTTGCTGCATCTCAAAAGTGGCAACCGGCTGTTATACGACGTTCGGCTGGAGCGCAGCGATGGGCGCGAGCTGTGGGCGCTCAATTCGTCCAGCCCGCGGCTCGACGCGGCGGGCGACTTCAAGGGCGCCATCGCCATGCTCAAGGACATCACGGAGCGCAAGCAGGCTGAGGAGGCGCTGGCGCACCAGGCGCTGCACGACTCGCTGACCGGCCTGCCTAATCGCAACCTGCTGCACGACCGGCTGGAACAGGCCATGCTCAGCGCGCGCCGCGAAGACCGCCACCTCGCAGTCTTGCTGCTCGATCTCGATCGTTTTAAAGAGGTGAACGACACCTTCGGCCATCACTACGGTGACATGCTGCTCAAGCAGGTCGGGCCGCGGCTTCAGGGAGTGCTGCGGCAGTCGGACACGGTGGCGCGCCTCGGCGGCGACGAGTTCGCCATTCTGCTGTCGTCGTGCGCCGACGTCGAGGCCGCCAAGATGACGGCGACGAAGCTGCTCGGCGCGCTCGAAGTGCCATTCGTCGTGGAGGAGCAGACGCTGACGATCTCCGGCAGCATCGGCGTAGTGATGTATCCCGAGCACGGACTGGACGTGCAAGCGGTCATGCGCCGCGCCGACGTCGCCATGTACGCCGCCAAGCGCGACGGTGAAGGCTACAGCGTCTACGCCATGGAGCAGGATCAGCACAGTGCCCTGCGCCTGACTTTGAGCTCGCAGCTACGGCAGGGCATCGACCATAGTGAGCTGCTGATGTATTACCAACCGAAGATCAGCCTCAAGACGCACCGCATCGTCGACGTCGAAGCGCTGGTGCGCTGGCGCCATCCGGAGCGCGGCATCATCCCTGCCGATGACTTCATCCCGCTGGCCGAGCAGACGGGGCTGATCAGGCCGCTGAGCCAATGGGTGCTCGGGGCCGTGCTTGAGCAGTGCCGCCTGTGGCGCGACGCCGGACTGGACATCGGCGTGGCGGTCAACATCTCCATGCGCAACCTGCACGAACCGCGGCTGCCGGAGACCGTCGCCGACCTGCTGCGGGTTTGGGAAGTACCGCCGGCCATGCTTCTCCTGGAGATCACGGAAACCGCTCTCATGACCAACCCGGCACGGACCATGGACGTCGTCATGCGCCTCAGCGAGCTTGGCCTCCATCTCAGCATCGACGACTTCGGCACCGGCTACTCCTCGCTGTCCTACCTCAAGCGGCTGCCGGTGCGCGAGATCAAGATCGACAAGTCGTTCGTGCGGGACATGGCGCACGACGAGAACGACGCCGTCATCGTCCGCTCGACCATCGATTTGGGGCACAACCTCGGCCTGCAGGTCGTGGCCGAGGGTGTGGAAAACCGCGATACCCTGGACCAGCTGGGGGAACTGGGCTGTGACCTCGCTCAGGGCTGCCACATGGGCCCGCCCATGGCTGCCGCGGACCTCGAGAGCTGGCTGCGGGAGTCGGGCTGGGGCCCAAAAGCGAGCCGCCACGCCAGCTCATCGCGGGGTCATCTAGCCCGAATGGTTTAGCCCGCCCATCGTATCTTTCGCCAGATGGTCTAGTGCCTGACACTTTCCGGGATTGACCGCGTTATAGCCGGAGCAGCGGGAGAAACTGAGCGCTCGCTTGCGGACATCGCAGCTTCGACAACACGGCAAAAGAGGGCAATACAATAGCAGTCAGGGTGGCCGCTCCGGTGGTGACGCGGGAGGCCTGCCGGCATCTCGGCACGGTGGAGGGTACGCTCCACCACGAGGAACATCCCTCTACCGCCCATCGTTGCCATCTGTGGTCGCTGCGCGAGCAGATCGACCTGGCTCACCAGGATGACTACTGCTTCACCGAGGCGCACCGCCGCTGTCCCTGGCTGTCGGTCCCACCCCATGGCCACAGACGTGCCGATCGCTCGCTTCCCAAGGGCAAGATAGCCGCCAGCGGCGGTGTGCTGGCCATGCTGTGCGGCGTCGCCGCGCTCATGACCACCAGCTGGAGCGGCATCGACGGCTTCACCTTCGGCGCGCCCCAGAGCGCCGCCGTGTCACTCGCCGTAGCCTCCGCGTCGCCCGTGCCGTCTACCGGCCCCGGGAAGGCAGCCGCCTCCGCGGCGGCCATCGTGCAGCCATACGGCGTCCTGACGCCATCCTTGCTGACCGCCGGAGCTCCGCGGTCCATTTCCACCAAGCTGGACCAGGTCTCCGGTGGCACGGTCCTCGCCGGCAACGTCGGCCTCTCGTTCTCGCCCCAATCGCTGTCCGAGATCGGCAGCGACGCCACTGTCCACGTCGAGGCCCAGCCCAAGGCCAATGTGCCCGGCGGCCCCGCTCAGTTCAGCCCCAGCGGCTCGATCGTCGACATCTCCGTGCGGGATAAAGACGGCAAGCTGGTGACGACCTTCCCGGAGCCGGTGGACATCCTGTTCAAGTACAACAGCGCCGACCTGGCCATGGCTCACGGCGACGCGAGCATCCTCCGGGCAGCCTACGTCCTGGACGACGACTCGCCAGCGATTGAGAACCCACTGCACTTCCCGGTCAATACCTGGGTCTTCTTCCCGCCCAACAACCTGAACCTGGATACGGATAGCGGCACCATTTCCGTCAAGACCCAGGCCATCGGCTCGATCTTCAGCGTGGTCGCCGTCGGCGTAGGCTGGGCCCAGACGGCGCGGCCTGACGTGCAGCTGTTCTCGAGCTTCGATCCGGCCCGGTCGGCCGTGTTCGGGACGAAAAAACAGGGCAGCTACCTGCGCATGGTCGAGCCCCAAATCGGCAGCCGCTTGCTCGTCCTGGACCTCGAAAGCGGCAACTACGCGTACATCAACGCCCGCGACCTCAAACCGTCAGGTCCTCCGCCAGGAAAGTAGCCGCCACATTCTGAATTCGGTGTTCTCAATTCTGTATTCTCAGTAAGTGATCGCTCGCTTCGCCCACGGCCGGGTGCATTACGCCTGGGTCATTACCGGCGTCACGTTCCTGACTCTGCTGGCGACGTCGGGTATCCGGGCCACGCCGTCGGTCCTGATCCTGCCGCTCGAGCAGGAGTTCGGCTGGACACGCCTCACCGTTTCCACGGCGGTGTCCATCAATTTGCTGCTGTACGGGCTGTGCGGGCCCTTCGCGGCCAGCTTCATGAATCGCTTCGGTGTGCGGCGAGTCATCCTCGTCTCGCTGATCGTGCTTGCGGCGGCCCAAGCGGCCGTCACGCTCATGCACTTTGCCTGGCAGCTGGATCTCATCTGGGGCGTGGTCGTGGCCCTGTCGGCGGGCGCCACCGCGGTGGTGCTGGCGGCGGTGATTGCCAGCCGCTGGTTTGTGAAGCGGCGTGGCCTGGTGATGGGCGTCCTCACCTCGGCGAATGCCGCCGGGCAGATGCTGTTCCTACCGCTGCTGGCCGTGCTGGCGATCAACGCCGGCTGGCGCGCTGTCATGCTCGTTATGGCGGGCGTGGCTCTGCTCGTCGCCGTGCCCATCGCCGGCTTGATGCGCAATGTACCCGAAGATGTCGGCCTGCAGCGCTATGGGGCCGATCCGGCGGCCGAGAGGCAGCCCGCGCCGCCACTGCTGGGGCCCATCGCCGCGCTGGCTCTGGGCGCTCGCTCGGGCGACTTTTGGTTCCTGTGCGTCAGCTACTTCATCTGCGGGGCCAGCACCCTCGGCCTGATCGGCACCCACTTCATCCCGGCCTCGGTGGAGCACGGTATCTCCGAGGTCACCGCCGCCAGCATCCTGGCGCTGATGGCCATTTTCAACATCGTGGGCACCACCTGCTCTGGCTGGCTGAGCGACCGCTTCGACAACCGCGTGCTGCTGTGCGTCTACTATCTGTTGCGCGGCATCTCCCTGCTGTTCCTGCCGTACGCCTTCGGGTTGGGGATGTTTGGCTTGTTGGGGTTCATGATCTTCTATGGCCTGGACTGGATCGCCACGGTTCCCCCGACGGTCGGGCTGGTAGGCAAGATCTTCGGCCAGCGCAATGCGCCGGTCATCTTCGGCTGGATCGCCGCCGCGCACCAGCTGGGCTCGGGCTTTGCCGCCTTCGGCGCCGGCGCGCTGCGCACCTGGCTTGGCGATTACCAGATCGCGTTCATGAGCTCCGGTCTGCTGTGCCTGATCGCCGCCGGGGTCGTCATCCGCATCGGTCGCGGCTCGAGCCGGCCCGCGGTTCCCGCCCGCCCTCTCGGCATCGCGGCCTAATTGTCCCTCTCCCAACGCCCGCCTGTCCCCTCGCCCGCCGCGGCGGGAGGGCTAGTAGAGCGATTCCGAATTAACGATGCCGAGCTGGCGCAGTGGAACCCTCTCCCGCCGCGGCGGGAGAGGGCAGGGTGAGGGCAGCTGGCGACGGCCATGCAACGCAGCTTGGGTGGGCAGCCTTCCGGCGCAAAAGCGAGTAACCAGCGTGCGTTTCCCAGCCCGAGGCATGCTTCGCGGGTTGACGCGGCCGCACCCGTGCCATGGCAGCAGCCGTGTTTCAAGCCGCGGCAGGGGCCCTCACCCTACCCTTTCCCGCACTCGCCGTCCGCGTAGGAACGGGCGAGGGTTTCTGGGCCAATCTGGCGTTGCGAGATCGGCGTCCGCGGCAGTCTTTTTCTTGTTGACGCTGCTGCTCCCCGCCAACGCCCGCCTGTCCCCTCTCCCGCCGCGGCGGGAGAGGGCTAGGG
>DAIUFO010000125.1:0-10033 GCA_036844545.1 Chloroflexota bacterium | reverse complement strand
AAGGCGAGCTGATGCGCACGGAGATCAGCGCCAAATTTACCCGCCAGAGCGTGCAAGACGGCTTTGCGGAAGCCGGCCTGTGCGTGGACGCCTGGTACACCGACGAGCGCGAACGGTTCGCCCTCGCTCTCTCAAGCCCATCGAAGGCCAACACATGATCGCGCTCGAACGATCATCCGCGCTGGCGGCTACCAACCTTGCCCCTTTCCCTAAATAACGCCTTCCTCGCGAAGCGAAGCCAACTCCGGGACTGTCAGACCCAGACGCTCCCCAAGGATCTCCTCCGTATGCTCGCCCAACAGCGGCGGATGCCGGTCGATGCCCGCCGGTGTGCGGGACAGCTTGTATGGCGCGCCAACCACCCGCACTGAGCTGGCGGTCGGATGGGGCACCGTCACCACCATCTCGCGAGCGGCCACGTGCGGGTCGGCCAGGATTTGCGGCACGGTGTTGATGGCGCCGGCCGGGATGCCCGCGTCGGCAAGCACATCCAGCCAATGCTGCACGGGTTGCGAAGCGAAGATGCGGGCCAGGCGATCCACGAGGGCCTCGCGGTTGCGCACCCGGCCGGGATTGGTGGCGAATCGCTCGTCGTCGGCCAGCTCGGGCGCGCCAATCAAGCGGGACATCGTCCGGAACTGCATGTCGTTGCCCACCGCCAGCACGAAGTACTGGTCGGCCGCCTTGAAGGCCTGGTAGGGCACCACCGTGGCGTGGGCATTGCCGTAGCGCAGCGGCTCTTTGCCGTCGACGAACCAGCTGCTGGCGACATTGATCAGCCATGCCAGCGCGCTGTCCAGCAGCGCCAGCTCCACCTGCTGCCCCTGCCCGGAGCGCTCGCGTTCCTGCAGCGCCGCGAGGATGGCCGAGCAGGCAAACAGGCCGGTGGTCACGTCCACGATGGCGATGCCGACCTTCTGAGGCTCGCCGTTGGGCTCGCCGGTGATGCTCATGATGCCGCTTTGAGCCTGGATCACGAAGTCGTAGCCCGGCCGGTCTTGGTAGGGGCTGCCCTCGCCATAGCCGGCGATGGAGCAGTAGACCAACCGCGGGTTCAGCTCGCGCAGCGCCTCGTAGCCGAGGCCCATCGAGTCCATGCCGCCGCGCTTGAAGTTGTGGATCACTACGTCGGCCTGGGCGGCCAGCCGGCGCAGGATATCCTGCCCGGCTGGATGGCGTAAGTTCAGCGTGACGCTGCGCTTGTTGCGGTTGACGCTGAGGTAGTAGGCTGCCTCGCCACCGGCCTCCGGCGGCTTCCACTGCCGCGAGTCGTCGCCGCGCCCAGGCTGCTCGACCTTGATGACGTCCGCTCCGAAGTCGCCCAGCACCATGGTGCAGTAGGGCCCCGCCAGGACCCGCGTCAGGTCCAGGACGGTGATGCCGTCGAGCGGCCTAGGCACTCTGGCGCGCACCGTCATCCAGTGGAGCTGAGGGGGTTCGAACCCCTGACCCCCGCCGTGCAAAGGCGATGCTCTCCCAGCTGAGCTACAGCCCCGTCCGCCGTCAATTGTAGGGTGGAGGCGAGGGCCGTTCCTATACTCCCTTCGTGCGGACGTACCGTGTGGGCACGCGCGGCTCCAAGCTCGCTCTGTGGCAGGCCGAACACGTGGTCGGCCTGTTGCAGGCTGCGCATCCGGGGGTTGCCTTTGAGGTGGTGCCGATCCGCACCACGGGCGACAAGCGCCAGGACGTGCCGCTGCAGGATCTCGGTGACAAGTCGCTGTTCCTCAAGGAGATCGAGGAGGCGCTGGCTTCGGGCGCCATCGATCTGGCCGTCCACAGCCTGAAGGACGTGCCGTCCTCGTTAGAGGCGCCGTTCGTTCTTGCCGCCATCCTGGAGCGCGACGATCCGCGGGACGTCCTGCTGACGGCCAGCGGCGGCGGCCTGAGTAGCCTCGCCGAGGGCGCTCGCGTCGGCACCAGCAGTCTGCGCCGTGAGGCGCAGCTGCGCGCGGCTCGGCCTGACCTGGAGATGGTTCCGATCCGGGGCAACGTGGACACGCGCCTGCGCAAGCTGGGCGAGGGCGAGTACGACGCTATCGTCCTGGCTGCTGCCGGCTTGAACCGGCTAGGCGTCTCGATTCCCGGCAGCGCGTTCCTCGACCCGTCGGTATGTTTGCCGGCGCCGGGCCAGGCGGCGATCTGCGTGGAGGCGCTGGCCGATCGCGGCGAGCTGCCGGCGCCACTCGACCACGCGCCCACGCGTCACGCCGTCGAGGCGGAGCGTGCTTTTGCCGCTGAGCTGGATGCCGGCTGCCGCGTTCCTGTGGCCGCCTACGCCTGCGAGGCCGACGACGACGCGCTCCAGCTTCAAACACTGGTCGCCTCACCGGACGGTACGCGGATCATTCGCCTGGCTGGCGAAGGTACGGAGCCGCTCGAGCTGGGCCGCCGTCTGGCCCGCCAGGCGCTCGAACGGGGCGCCGGCGAGCTGCTGCGAATCACATGTCCCTAGGCGAGGTCTACCTGGTTGGCGGCGGGCCGGGCGATCCGGGGCTGCTGACGGTCAAGGGCAAGCGTCTGTTGGAGCGAGCCGACGTGGTCGTCTACGACTACTTGGTCGACGAGCAGCTCCTGGCGTGTGCACGGCCGGAGGCGGAGCTCATACCGGCGCGCGATTTGCACGGCAACCGCGCCGAGCAGCAGCGCATCAACGAGCTGCTGATTGCCCATGCCCGCCAGGGCAAGGCCGTGGTTCGCCTGAAAGGCGGCGATCCCTACCTGTTCGGGCGCGGTGGCGAGGAGGGCGAGGCGCTGCGGGCAGCCGGCATTGCCTTCCAGGTGGTGCCTGGTGTCACGTCGGCGCTGGCCGTGCCCGCCTACGCCGGCATCCCGCTGACGCATCGCGACCACTCCAGCTCGGTGACGATCCTGCCCGGCCGCCTCAAGCCGGGCAAAGGTGAAGACGCCATCGACTGGCACGCCTTCGCTCGCGCTGACACGCTTGTGTTCCTGATGGGTATGACCAACCTGGAGGAGGTCGTGGGCCGGCTGATCGACCACGGCCGTTCGCCGGAGACGCCGGCCGCCGTGGTGCGGTGGGGCACGCGGCCGAACCAGCAAACGGTCACCGCCTGCCTTCGCGATCTCCCGCGCAGCGTCCGGGAAGCTGGCCTAAAGGCGCCGGCTGTCGTCGTCGTCGGCGAAGTGGTTCGGCTGCGGGAGCAGCTGAACTGGTTCGAGCGGCTGCCATTGTTCG
Organism: Chloroflexota bacterium; assembly: GCA_036844545.1. GTDB lineage: Bacteria > Chloroflexota > JAJPGV01 > JAJPGV01 > JAJPGV01 > DATGVV01. The sequence continues at coordinate 6,834 of DAIUFO010000125.1, read as the reverse complement.
GCGTCAGCGTGCTGGTTACGCGGCCCCGCGAGCAATCCGCAAGCTTCGCCGAGGGCCTCCGTGAAGCCGGAGCCCAGGTATACGAAGTGCCGCTTATAGAGCTGAGGGCACCGGAGGATTGGGCCGCCGTCGACGCCGCCATCCAGCGCCTCGGCGACTACGACTGGGTGGTGTTCACGTCGGCCAACGGCGTCCGTGGCTTCTGCGAGCGCATCAAGGCCCAAGGCCGCGACGCCCGAGCCTTCGCCGGCGCGCGCGTCTGCGCCATCGGTCCCGAGACGGCTCGTGCGCTCGAAGCCTATGGCCTGCGCGCCGACGTCTTGCCCGAGGAGTATGTGGCCGAAGCGGTGGCCGAAGCGCTGGCGCCGCACCAGCCCAGACAGGTGCTCATTCCGCGGGCGAAGGTGGCTCGCGACGTGCTGCCGGAGATGCTGCGCCGGGCTGGCGCCGAAGTCGAGGTGCTGGAGGTCTACCGCACCGAGGCGCCATCGGGCGCCGCCGAACGGCTGCATTCGGCTCTGGACAGAGTCGATGTGGTTACGTTCACCAGCTCTTCCACGGTCACCAACTTCCTCGGCCTAGCTGGCGGCCTGCCGGCGGGTGTCAAGGTGGCGTGCATTGGTCCGATCACCGCCGAGACTGCTCGCGAGCGCGGTCTCCAGGTCGACATAACCGCGGCGGGATACACAGCGGACGGCCTGAAGCGAGCGCTCGTGGACCACTTCGCGCGGGCCTGATGCACCTCGTCAAACGCTACTCCAACCGCAAGCTGTACGACGCTTCGGATCGGCGGCAGATCACGCTCGACGGTATCTCCCGGCTGGTCATCTCCGGGGAGGACGTGAAGGTGGTCGACAACGACAGCGGTGAGGACATGACCACCGTCATCCTGACGGAGATACTGCTGGAGCACGAGCGGCAGGCCACCGGCCCCTTCAGCAAGACCATTCTCACCGGCCTGGTCCGCGCCGGCACGGCCACGCTGGAGCAGTTTCGCCGGACCATCACCGGGACCGGCATCGTCCAGCTGGCCGAGCAAGAGGTGGAGCGCGTGGTCAATACCTGGGTGGAGATCGGCCACATGACCGAGCAGGAGGTGCTGCGCACGGTTGAAGGCGTGATCGAGCGCCGGCGCAAGGGACGAGGGGATGTCGACGAGGTGGTGGAGGAGCGGATCGCCAGCGCTTTGCGTCACGCCGACGTGCCTACCCGTTCGGAGATGGAGCGCCTGGCCGCTCAGGTCCACGGGCTGAGCGTCCAGGTCAACAACCTGGTGGAAGAGCTCAGGAAGAAGTAGCCAGACTACCTTCGAGGAAATCCGCGAACTGGCGAGCGGTGCGGCCGGAGAAGCCGTTGTGGTACATCGCCCAGCGGATGGCCCGGGTCCGCAGTTCCTGGCTTTCGATGGTGAGGCCGCGGGCACGCACGATCTCCCGCGCGATGGTGACGTAGCGCTCCTGGTCAGGCGTGATGAAGGTCAGGGTGATACCGAAGCGGTCGCTGAGCGACAGCTTCTCTTCGACGGTGTCCTGGTGGTGGATCTCGTCGTTGATGATGGGCTTGGTGAGGTCGGAGAAGCGCTCTTTGACCAGGTGCCGGCGGTTGCTGGTCGCGTAGATCACGACGTTGTCTGGGCGGCTTTCCAAGCCGCCTTCGAGCACCGCCTTGAGGTGCTTGTACTGCAGCTCCATCTCGTCGAACGACAAGTCGTCCACGAAGAAGATGAAGCGGCTCGGATTGGCCGCCACCCGTGGCAGTAGCCGCGGCAGGTCGCCCAGGTCGGCGGGCGCGATCTCGATCATCTTCAGCTCGGCGTAGCGCTGCAGCAGTGCCTTGACGGTGGACGACTTGCCGGTGCCGCGCTCGCCATACAACAGCAGGTTGTTGGCCGGATGGCCGGCCAGGAAGTGCTCGGTGTTGGCCAGCAGAAGCTCGCGCTCGGCGTCGTAGGTGAACAGATCCTCGAGACGGATCAGGTCGGGGTTCAGGATCGGCTCGATCTCGCCGGAGAGCGGGTTCCAGCGGAAGGCGCGATGCTCGGCCAGGACCCCGGTGCCGTGCTCGGCGTAGTAGCCCGCCAGCGCGCCCGCCATGGCCGGCCAATCCGTCGTTCGGGCCATCTCCAGCTTGAATGGCTTCGGCTCGCGCTCGCCGGCCGGCAGCAGCTCGCCCAGGTGGAGGTCCTCGTCGAACAGCCGGCGCAGCTCGGCCAAATCGGTCTTCACCGCCGTCAGCAATCCAGAGCCCATGCGCTCGACACCCCCACGCTGGGCCTTCAGACTGAAAGCGTTCTCGTCGTGCAGGATGCGATCCAGCAAGTGGTTCTGCCAGGCGTTGCCTACAAGCCGCTCGGCCGACAGCTCCGCCTCCCGCGCCAGGGCATGAAACAGCCGCGCCCGAAGCTGCTCGTCCTCCGGCTCGGCGTGACAGACCAGGAACAGCTGGCCGAGGTCGCCGGCCAGCACTCCCTCGTAAATGCTCAGCACAAGGCTAGTCTTCGGGGAAGAACTCGCTCACCCGGCAGCGGAAGCCCGGGGCAATGGTATCGAGGGTGATTTCGGCGTCTCCGTGATAGATGCGGTGTTCAGCCCGGTTCGAGAGATGTTCGTGGACAGAGCTATCGCGATAGTCCACAAACCATACTGCTTTGGCGCCGGCGGCGAAATACTCATCAAGCTTTGTCACGGCATAGGCTCGGCCGAATTGCTCGTCCGAAAGTACCTCGATCGCCAAGTCGGGAGCTTCTCTACTGAATGTTCCGTTGGCGACAATGTGGCGACGCTCTCGGGTTACCAGTGAGACGTCGGGAGCCCGAAGCTGCTGGAAGTTGTTACCTACCCAAAATCCCGCCTGTCCGTCAAATACGAGTCCCCTGATCTCGTCCGCAAATGGGACAAGCTTGGAGCCGATGCGCATACAAATGACCCCTTGCGGATGATGTGCCGGAGCCAACCAAACAATCTCCCCGTTCACAAACTCCCAGAACTCGTCTTGGCTCAGCTCGCCTGAAGCTACCATCCGCTCAATGTCGGCTGGCGTGAGCCGAGTCTTGACCTCAATCGCCATGGACGTGAGTATGGCATGGTGCCCTTCAAGCGGACGGCGCTCGCCGTGCGCAGCACCTCGCTACACTTGGTGCGGCCATGGCCCTGGTTGATCCGCCTCTGGCGCTTACCTACGACGACGTCCTTCTGGTCCCACGGCGGTCGCGGATATCCTCGCGGCGCAAGGTCGATACGTGCTCGCGGTTCTCGCGGCGGATCGACATCGCCACGCCCATCGTTTCGGCCAACATGGACACGGTCACCGAGGCCGACATGGCCATCGCCATGGCACGGCTCGGCGGCATCGGCGTCATCCATCGTTTCATGTCGGTCGAGACCGAGGCGCGGCAGGTGCGCCGGGTCAAGCGGTCCGAGAGCAGCTACATCGAGAACCCCTACGCACTGCGCGCCCACAACACCGTGGGCGATGCCCTCAAGCTGATGGACGACCAGGGTATCACCGGCATCCTGGTCACCGACGAGCAGGGCGTGCTGGAAGGCATCCTGACCTCGCGGGACCTGCTGTTCCGGGAGGAGATGCACGTCCGGATTAGGGAGCTCATGACGCCGCGCGAGCGGCTGATTACCGCCCCCGTCGCCACGACGGTCGAGCAGGCCAAGGACATCTTTGCCAAGCACAAGGTGGAGAAGCTGCCGCTGGTCGACGCCGAGGGCAGGCTGCGCGGGCTGATGACCAGCAAGGACATCTACAAGCGCGTGTTGTTCCCCAACGCCAGCAAGGACGACAAGGGCCGGCTGCGCGTAGCCGCCGCTGTTGGCGTGGTGGGCGATTACCTGGAACGCGCCGAGGAGCTGCACAAGGCCGGCGCCGATGCACTGGTCATCGACATTGCCCACGGCCACTCCGAGAACTGCATCCGCGCTCTCGACCACATCCGCTCCAAGCTGGGGGACGAGGTCGAGATCGTCGCCGGCAACGTCGCCACCGCCGAGGGCGTGCGCGATTTGGTTGAGTCAGGCGCCGACGCGATCAAGGTTGGCGTCGGACCGGGCTCGATCTGCATCACCCGTATCGTGGCCGGGGTGGGCGTGCCCCAGCTGACGGCAGTGCTGGAGTGCGCCGAAGAAGCCGACAAGCTCGGCATCCCGATCATCGCCGACGGCGGCATCCAAGCCAGCGGTGACATTACCAAGGCCATGGCTGCCGGCGCCTCCACGGTCATGATCGGCAACCTGCTGGCCGGCACGCGTGAGAGCCCCGGCCTGACCATTACCCGCGACAGCCGGAAGTTCAAGATCTGCCGCGGCATGGCCTCGCTGGAGGCGGCGGTGCAGCGCCAGCATCGGGAGAGCATGGGCCAGGGCTTGGGCGAGGACCTCGACAGCCTCGTGCCCGAGGGCGTGGAGGCGATGGTGCCCTTCCGGGGCGACGTCTCCGAAGTGATCACCCAGCTGGTGGGCGGGTTGCGTTCGGGCATGAGCTACTGCGATGCCGAGACGATCCCCGAGCTGCGCAAGAAGGCGTACTTCATCCGAATGACCGAGGCCGGCCGCCGCGAGAGCACCTTCCACGGCGTGGAGCTGGTCTAACCGGGCTGGCGCTATGAGCCGTTGCCCCAGCTGCGGTGAGGGGCTGGAAAGCCTCTCGCAGGCGTTTTGCGACCAGTGCGGAGGGCGGCTCAGTCCGAGCGGGCCGCTGATGCTGGGCGTCTCGCTGGGAGAGATCCCCCGGGACGATCAGCCAACCGTTTTCGAGCCGCCCGCCGAGGACGCTATCTCACCAGAGCGCTTCGTGCCCTTTGCCAGCTGGCGGGCGCTGCGCGTCCCGCGGTAGCCCAAAACGGCGGTTTGACCGTTTACACTCCCTAACGTCCGCCACGGCTTCAGATGAGCTCCCCACCGGCGCTTCAATGCGCCAACTGTCACGCATCCTTGCGCGCCGGCGAGGCAGCCTGCAACCACTGCGGCCAAGCTGCGCCGGTCTTTTGCGCCAAATGCGACCAGGCCAACCGTGCCAGCGCTCGCTTCTGCGGCTCATGCGGCCGCACGCTGAGCAGCGCGCGCCTGTCCGCGACCAACCCAGCACCCGCCGAGCCGGAATGCACGGTCCACGAGTCTCCAGCCGCGCCGCGGGCAACGCTCCTGGCCGCGGCCAGCGGGCGCGACGAAGTGACGGCAAGTGCTCTTGTGGGCGTGGAGCGCGCTGGCGGGGTGGCGGCGACGGCAGGTTCTACGGCGCCGCTGCTGGGCATGGGCATCAGCTTGGGATTGGCGATCCTGGCTCAGTCGGCGCTGCTGCGAACGCATGGCATGCTGCCGGCGACGCCGCTGTTCGTGGCGGCTTGCGCGGCCGGTGCCTGGACGGCGACACGGCTGCTGCCGGCTAGGCCCGGCCTGGCGTTTGGGGAGTCTGCACGCGCCGTCGAAGGGAGTGTCTGGAAGGTCTGTCTAGCCGTCGCCTTAGCCGCCAATGCTGGCAGCTTGGTGCTGTTCGGCCTGAACACCGGCCTCACGCTGGCGTGGCAGCTGTTCGGGCTGAGCGTGGTGCTGGCCGGTGTGGCGTTTTGGGCGGTCGATGGCAGGCCAGGCGTTCGGCTGGACTGGCGCGGCGAAGCGCCCTGGCTGGCGGCTTTGGCCGCGCTGGTTATCACGGGCGCGGCGCTGCGGCTCGACTCGCTGGCCAGCTTGCCGTTCGGCCTATGGTACGACGAGGCCTACAGCGGCCTGCAGGTTCAACGCATCCTGGCCGATCCGGGTTTCCGGCCGGTCTACGTTGGCGGGCTGGCCCAGGAGCCCTCGCTGCTGTGGTACCTCATGGCCGCGAGCGTCAAGCTGCTTGGCCCGAGCGTGCCAGCGCTTCGCCTGCCGACGGCCATCGGCGGCATCCTTGGCATCCCAGCCATCTATCTCTTGGGCCGCGAGCTGTTTGGGCGGCGAGTCGGGCTTATTGCCGCGGGACTGCTCACAACCCTGGTCTGGCACCTCACTTTCAGCCGGATCGGCTTCAACAGCGAGTGGTCGGTGACGCTGGACGCGTTCGGGCTGTTCTGCCTCATCCGCGCGCTCAAGAAGGCCAGCTGGACCGCTGCCGGCCTAGCCGGTATCAGCTTGGGCCTGGGCCTGCACATGTACTACACGTCGCGGCTGATGATCGTCGTGGCTTGCTTTGCGCTGCTCGCATTGTGGCTCGCAAGACCGCGCGAGCGCTTCCAAACTGCCTGGCTGGTCGTCCTCGCGGCGACGGTCGCCGGGCTCATTACCGGCAGCCCGATCACCGAGTTCGCCAAGCTGCACTCGGCCGAGTTCAACAGCCGCCTCCAGCAGGCCAGCGTGTTTACGGAGGTGCGCAACCAGCACAGCTACGCGCCAATCCTCGATAACGTGAGGGCCCACCTGCTGATGTTCAACCTGGCTGGCGACCGCAACGCCCGCCATAACCTGCCCGGCCAGCCGGAGCTGAACTTCCTGCTGGGCGGCCTGTTCGTGCTGGGGCTTGGCATCAGTCTGGCTCGCGGCCGCCGGCCTGAGTACCTGCTGCTGCCGGTCTGGGGCTTGGCGATGCTCGCCGGCGGCGTGTTTTCGGTGGCCTTCGAAGCGCCACAGTCGCTGCGCACCATCGACGAAATTAACGTGGTCGTGCTGCTTTGCGCCATCCCGCTGGCCCTGCTGTGGCAGGCGTGCGATGCGCTCCCGGCGAGCTTGCTTCGAGCGCGCCCGAAAGCCGCGGCGGCCTCAGCGGCAGTCGAAGCGGGACCGGCGGTCGGTTCTCCGCGGACGGTCCAAGCCGAGCCTGCCGCCGGGGCTCAGCCTCTGGTTGGAGCGCGCGTGG
>DAIUFO010000124.1:0-10070 GCA_036844545.1 Chloroflexota bacterium | reverse complement strand
GAAGTCACCACCCCGTCCGGCAAGCTGACGTTCACCGTCAAAGCCATCGAATAGTGTCCGACCCTCTCCCTGAAGAGGGAATTCCCGGGGAAGACCGGCTACGCGAGCAGCGGCTGGAGAAGCTGGAGCGCATCCGCGCATCTGGCGCGAACCCCTGGCCGACGCGCTTCGAGCGCAGCCACACCACTAAGCAAGCCAGCGTAGACTTCGCCGCTACCGAGGAAGGCTTCGACGCGCGCCTGGCCGGCCGAATGATCGCCCATCGCGACCTCGGCGGGATGACGTTTTCTCGGATCCAGGACGGCGCCGGGAAGCTCCAGCTGTCCTTTCATAAGGAGGACCTGGGCGAGCGTTACGAAAGCCTCAAGGACCTGGACATCGGCGACTTCGTCGGCGTCAGCGGCTACTTGTGGCGCACCAAGCGCGGCGAGATAACCCTACGCGTACAGAAGTTCGAGCTGCTGGCCAAGTCGCTTCGGCCGCTGCCGGAAAAGTGGCACGGCCTGCAGGATCAGGAGAAGCGCTACCGCCAGCGCTACCTCGACCTCATCTCTAACGAGGACGTCCGAGCCGTGTTCGAGAAGCGCACTCGCATCGTGGGCTCGCTGCGCCGCTTCCTTGACGAGCGCGGCTTCCTGGAAGTCGAGACGCCGGCGCTGCAGCCGCTGTACGGCGGGGCAGCCGCCAGGCCGTTCGTGACGCACCACAACGCGCTCGACCGCGACCTGTTCCTGCGCGTCTCCGACGAGCTGTATCTCAAGCGGCTGATCATCGGCGGCTTCGATCGCGTCTATGAGATCGCCAAGGACTTCCGCAATGAGGGCATCGACACCCGCCACAACCCCGAGTTCACGATGATGGAGCTGTACCAGGCCTTTGCCGACCTAGGCGACGTCATGGCGCTCACCGAGGATCTGGTCCGCACTCTCGCAGACGGGGGCGTTGTCCTGTACGGCGACCATCAGATCGACTACGGGCCCCCCTTCCGGAAGCTCAAGGTGGTCGAAGCCATCCAGCGCTGGGCTGGCGTGGACGTGATGGCGGTCAGCGACGAGGAGCTCTCGGCGGCGGCCAAGGCGCCCGTGTCGCTGGGGCGTGGCAAGCTGATCGACGAGCTGCTGAGCGAGCACGTCGAGCCACAGCTCGTACAGCCGACCTTCCTGATCGACTGGCCGGTGGAGCTGAGCCCGCTGGCCAAGCGCCGCCAGGACGACCCACGGTTGGTGGAGCGCTTCGAGCTGTTCGTGGCCGGCATGGAGCTGGCTAATGCCTTCTCCGAGCTGAACGACCCGCTCGATCAGCGCGAGCGCCTGGTGCAGCTGGCCAAACGCCGGACCGAGGGTGACGAGGAAGCCGCGCCCGTGGACGAGGACTTCCTGGAAGCCATGGAATACGGCATGCCGCCCACCGGTGGCCTGGGCATGGGCATCGACCGGCTGACGATGCTGCTCACCGGCCAGACGTCGATCCGGGAAGTCATCTTCTTCCCGCAGCTGCGCACGCTTTCCTAGGGGAAGGAGTACGCAGCCGCTCAACGTTGCCTTCATCTGGCACATGCACCAGCCCTTCTACCGCGATCAGCTCACGGGCGAGCTCATGCTGCCGTGGGTGCTGCTGCACGGCACCAAGGACTACCTGCACATGCCGGCCGTGCTGGAGCAGTTTCCCAGGCTGCACATGACCTTCAACCTGGTGCCCTGCCTGATGCAGCAGATCGCCGACTACGCCCGTGGCGAGGCCTCGGGCCAGTTCCTGAGGGTGTGCTGCACGCCCCCGGACGAGCTCAGCGACGACGACAAGAGCTACATCCTGCGGTTCTTCTTCAGCATCAACTACGACAAGGTCATCGCACGCTACCCGCGTTACCGCCAACTGTGCGAGGAGCGCTACGCGGAGGGCGAGCGCTCCCGTGAGTTCTGGGCCGACACCATCGGCTGGTTCAACCTGGCCTGGATCGACCCAACCCTGATCGGGTCCGATCCCGAGCTGGCAGAGCTAGCCCAGCGAGAGCACTTTAGCGACGCCGATCTGGCCTGCCTTCGCCAGAAGCAGCAAGACATCCTGCGGCAGGTCATCCCCGCCTATTCGCGCCTACGCGACAAGGGCCAGATCGAGCTCAGCACCTCGCCCTACTACCATCCTGTGCTGCCGCTGCTGATCGACAACCACGCGTCGGCCCACGAGGCGGCGCCCTATGGGTCCTTGCCGGCGACACGCTACCGCCATCCCGAGGACGCGGTGGAGCAGGTACGTCGGGCGCGCGTGGCCCACCGCGAGCTGTTCGGCCAGCCGCCGGCCGGTATGTGGCCCAGCGAAGGTGGCGTGAGCCAAGCCATCATCTATCCGCTGGCGGAGGCCGGCATGCGCTGGATCGCCAGTGACGAGGAGATCCTCAACCGCAGCCGCGGTTGGAGCTCGCGCCGGCCTGACGGCACAGTGTGGGATCCCGCGTCGCTGTACCGCGCCTACACCGTCCATGACGAGGAGCACGAGCTGGCCATCTTGTTCAGGGACCGCGGCCTCTCGGACGAGATCGGCTTCAAGTACCAATCGTGGCAGGCCCAAGATGCCGCCGAGGACATGGTGGCGCGACTGCACGGCATCCGAGACGCGCTGGGCGACGGGCGCGGCGAGCACATCGTGCCGCTGATTCTGGACGGCGAGAACTGCTGGGAGCTCTACGACAACAACGGCCAAGAATTCCTCGTCGCGCTATACACGCGGCTGTCCGAGGACGACAGCCTGCGCTGCGTCACCGTCAGCGAGTACCTTGACGAGCATCCGCCAGCGCTGACATTGGACTACCTGGCCGCCGGCTCGTGGATCGGCGGCACGTTCGACGTGTGGATTGGCGAGCTGGCCCAGAACATCGCCTGGGACTACCTGGCCCGCACCCGTGACGAGCTGGTGCGCTGGGAGACGGAGTGCGAGGGGGCCGAGATCGAGATTCTGGAGCGCGCCTGGGAGGAGATCTACATCGCCGAGGGCAGCGACTGGTTTTGGTGGTACTACAGCGGCAACGACCCCAAAGCCGAGCGCGGCTTCGACCGACAGTTCCGGCAGCACCTCACCAACGTCTACAACCTCATCGGCTGGCCGATTCCGGCGTACCTGATCGAGCCGATCCTCAGATAGCGGGTTCGCAGCGCCTCTAAGCGATGGCGAGCTGCCCGGCCGCGGTCCGGCGCTCCGCCACGCGGGCGGCGTGAACGGGATCGACAGTCAGATAGATGCACACGACCATCAGCGCACTCAGGGCCGTGAACTCCCAGGCGACACCGCCAAAGCCCAGCGAACCAGCGATCGCTCCAGCCACGAAGCCGGCGATGCCCGCCATGATGTGCCCGATGCCGCTCACCGCGCCGGAATGCCCGCCGAGCAGGTGCGCCCGCGACATGTCCTGGGCATAAGCCACGCCCATCGGGTAGAAGTGGCCGTTGCACGACTGGAACAGCGCCGCGATGATGACGGCCGGCCAGAAGCTGCCAGTCAACGTGAACAGCGGGTAGGACATGATTAAGCCAATCGAGCCGGAGATCAGCAGCGTGTTGCGGCGGCCGATGTGGTCGCTCACCCAGCCCATGAGGAATGACGAGCCGAACGACACCCAGCCGGCGATCGACAGCACCGTGACGGCGGCCCCCAGCGTGAAATGCTGCTGCTGCCGCAGGAACGTCACGAACAGCCCAAGGTAGCCGTACTGGGTGAGGCCCCAGCAGACCATGGTGCCCATCAGCAGCAGCATGCTCCGGCTGCCAAGGCCCGACTTGCCCACGTTGACCGCCTCCGACTCGCTTTCGAAGGTCACCTCCTCGCGGCGCCGGCGGCCCATCTCGTACAGGCCGCCGCGCCCCAGCGCGAACACGACCAGCGCCAGGACGATACCGAACAGGCCATACACCACTGATGGCGCCTGCCAGACATTGCCGGCCGCCGCGAAGATGGCTCGAGTCGACAACGGGTCGATGGCGTTGCCCAGGGTGAAGAAGCCAACCAGCGCAGCAATAGCAAAGCCGCGGCGCTTGCCGAAGGCGCTGCCGACGAAGGCCAGGTAGGTGGGGATGAACAGGCCCTGGCTCATGCCCAGCAGGATGCGCACGACCATCATCTGGGGCAGGTTGCCGGCCAGCGCGGTGAGCAGGCAGAACAGCGAGAACAAGCCCAGGCCGAGCCCCAGCGCCAGCCTGCGGCTGATGATGTCGGACAGCCGGCCAAAGAACGGCTCGGCGATGCCTGTGCCCAGCACCGTAAACGTCGAGACCAGCCCACCGATGGCGAGGCTGGTAACGCCGATGCCCTTCATGACCTCGGGCAGGATGATGGCCAGCCCCAGCCGCGTCCAGGCGACTGAAGCGAAACCTATCGCCAGGAAAATAACGCTCGCGTAGAGCTGGGCGGGCCTGAAGATCCGCTGGGCCGACACTGCACTAGCACTAGCCATGGCCGCCTCCTGGAATTTCTGATTGGCGCCATTCTGCGCCTTCTTCGGCGAAGAAGCAAGAGCCATCGCAAAGCGATGGACCGTGGCCCCGGCTCGGCCGCTAGAATGAAGCCAAGATGGCAGTGAGAATGGCTCCCGGCGCGACGGCCAAGGCGGTATTCACCGCCGAGAATCTCGAGCAGATCCAGGGTATGACCGGCAAAGACTACGAGCTCGTTCGGGGGGAGCTATTCGAGGTGGCACCACCTACAGGTACCCACGGCAGGATTCAACTACGGACCGGTCGGAAGCTCGACGACTGGGCCGAGGAGACCGACGCGGGGATCGTCTTTGTCGAATCAGGCTACAGGCTGGAACGGGATCCGGACACTGTTCGCGGGCCTGATGTCTCCTTTGTCGCGAAAGGCCGGGTAGACCCGGAAGAGTTACGTCGAGGATTCATGAACCTGGCGCCCGATTTTGTGGTTGAAATAAGGTCTCCCAATGACACGTGGCCGTACTTGGAACGCAAGGCCGAAGAGTACTTAGCCGCCGGCACCAAGCTGGTGCTGCTGCTGGAGCCTGCGCAGTTCGCCGAACTCGTTCGGCCAAATGGTGAACGCCGAAGGCTGGGCCTGGACGACGTTATCGAAGCGGACGACGTGCTGCCCGGCTTTCGCTGCCGCGTCCGAGATCTTTTCCTAAGGAAGTTGCATGAGAGGCTCACTCGTCGCCGCGCCGGCCAGACCAAGCACACGCATTGCCATGTTGGCGCAGCTGGCGCTGGCGTGCACCTTCTTCGCCGCGTTGGTGGCGGTATTCGCGCGGATCGCCGTGCCGCTGCCGTTTACGCCGGTGCCGTTCACCCTGCAGCCTATGGCGGTGATGCTCACCGGCATGTTTCTGGGCAAGCGCGCCGGGTTTGCCGCCTTGGTCGAGTATTTGGTTGCAGGCACGCTTGGCGCGCCAGTCTTTGCCGGCGGCGGTGGCGGAATCGCTTACCTCAGCAGCATTTCATCCTTGGGATACCTCATCGCCTACCCATTCGCAGCCTACGTGGTGGGCTGGATGGCGGAGCGCAGCGGGCTCAAGTTCCGACGCCTACTGCTCGCTGGGATCGCCGGGCTAGTCGTCATTTACGCCGGTGGTGACGCCTACTTGGCAATCTGGCTGCACGGTGACTGGACCAAGGCGCTGATCGCAGGTACGCTGCCGTTCATCGTGTTCGACGTGGTCAAGGCCGCCCTGGCCGCGGCCGTGGCCAGCACGACCGCCGGCAGCTGGTTTGCCTGGGTGCGCCGCTGAGCGATGGCCCGTCTGGCGAGCCTGTCTGAGGCAGTCGCCTCCATCCCCGATGGCTCGCTGGTCGGCCTCGGCGGGAACCTGACCCACCGCACGCCGTGCGCCGCGGTGCACGAGATCATTCGACAAAACAAGCGGGACCTGACGCTGGTCAAGACGGCTGCCGGCTACGACTTCGACGTGCTCTGCGGAGCTGGCTGCGCGAGCCGCGTCATCCTGTCATTCGTCAGCTTCGAGAACCTGTGGGGCATGGCGCCGCGCTTCCGCGCCGGCCTGGAGAGCGGCGCGATCCAGTTCACCGAGCACACCTGAGCCAGCATCATCGCGGGGCTGCGTGCTTCAGTCCAAGGGGTGCCGTTCATGCCGTTTGCCGGCCTGGCCGGCTCCGACCTGACCAAGGTCAGCGGGTTCGCGACGATGCGCGATCCGTACGGCGGCGGCGAGGTGGTGGTGATCCCGCCCATCAAGCCAGACGTGGCTCTGATCCACGTCCAGGAGGCCGACGAGGAGGGCAACCTGCGCATCCTCGGCTCGCCCTACGAGGACGTGTTGCTGGCCAAGGCCTCGGCGCGGATCGTCGCCACTGCCGAGCGCATCGTGCCGCGCCAGCGGTTTGTGGAACAGCCCGAGCTGACGGCGCTGCCAGGCTTTCTGGTGGACACCGTAGTCGAAGCGCCGCGCGGCGCCTGGCCGACAAGCTGCGCCGGCGATTACGGTTACGACAAGGACTTCCTGACGTCGTACGTGGCCGCCGCCAAGACCGAGGAAGGCTTCGACGCCTTTCTCCGAGACCACATCTGTTCCTCTCCCACCGGTCCTACGCGGACGGCGAGCGGAGAGGCGAGGTGAGGGCGCCTAGCCGTGGTTGCGTCCGCGGCTGAGCTGGACCTCAAAGCTACCGCGGACCTGATGGCGGTCTGCCTCAGCCGCTGCTTGCGGGATGGCGAGCGAGCGTTCCATGGTGTGGCATCGCCGCTGCCTATGGTGGCCATCATGCTGGCCAAGCGCACGCACGCGCCAAAACTGGTGTACCTCAACACCGGCGGCAGCGTCGATCCGGAGCCTGGCCGTCTCCCTCTCTCGACCTCCGATCCAGCGCTGTTCGACAATACGCCGGCGATGTTCGACCTTGTGGACCTATTCGACCTCTCCGCTCGCGGCGGCCTAGATGTCGTGTTCCACAGCGGCATCCAGATCGACCGGCGAGGCCGGATCAACCTCAGCGCTCTTGGCGACGACTACCGCCGCCCGAAGGTACGCCTGCCCGGCGGCGCCGGCTCGGCGCACCTGATGCCGACCGCGAAGCGCGTGATCTTGTGGCGCACCCGCCACGACCGGCAAACGTTCGTGGAATCGGTCAGCTTCGTGACGGCGCAAGGCAACGTCGACCGCGTGGTCACGCCGCTGTGCGTGTTCAAGGGCGTGAATGGGTTGTTGGAGCTGGAGAGCATTCATCCCGGCACGACGTTCGGCGAGGTGGAGGATGCTACCGCCTGGCCGCTGACGGAGGCGCCACCAACGCTCCTCCCCACCGAAGCCGAGCTGGCCGCGCTCGAGCGGGTGGACCCCGAGCGCGTGCGGGACGTGGAGTTTGGCCGCTAGCCTACTCCCACTGGAAGGTGCGCATCGCCAAGGCGACAAAGGCCACGGTCCAGGCCAGCAGCACTGCCAGGCTGAAGCCGGACAGCGTCGTGCTTTCGAGCGAGGAGCGCAGCAGGTCGGCCAGCGCGCCGGCCGGCAAGTAGGGCGCGATCCCAGCCAGCGCCCGCGGCAGGTGATCGACCGGCAGGAACATGCCGCCAATCAAGGCAAAGATCAGGTACAGGCCATTGGCGCCGGCTAGGGTGGCCTCGGCACGCAGGGCGCCGGCCATGAGTAAGCCGAGGCCGGCAAACGTCACCGTGCCCAGCACGGCGATGCCCAGCGGCGCAGCCCAGGCGCCAAGCGGCCGCCAGCCGAAAGCCAGCACGGCCACGCCCAGCAGCAGCACCGCCTGCCCGGCCTCGACCGCGACCACCGAAAGGATCTTGGCCCCAATGAGCTGTGGCCGCGTGAGCGGTGAGCCACCCAGCCGCTTGAGCACGCCGTAGTGCCGCTCGTAGGCCGTGGCGATGCCCAGGCTGACCATCCCCGTGGACATGATGGCCAGCGCCAGGATGCCGGGTACCAGGAAATCGACCGGGCGCTCGCTGCCCGTCGCGAACACGCTGGTGGACCCAAAGAACAGCAGCAGCACCAGCGGGATCACCAGCGTAACCAGCAGGTTCTCGCCGCGGCGAGACATCAGCCGCAGCTCCATGGCCGTCTGGGCGGCCAGCGCTTTCACGAGCGCATCCTGTCGCCGGTGAGGCGCAGGAAGATGTCTTCCAACGACTCGCGCCCCACTCGCAGCTCGCGGATGGCCACCTGCTGCGCCTGCGCCCAGCCGGTCACGCCGGCCAGCACCGCGGGCGGATCGACGGTCTCGAACAGGTACACGCCGCTCTGCTGCTCGCGCACGCTGTTCACGCCCTCGATCGCCTTCAGTTCAGCGGCGTCGAGGCCGGCCGGCGCGACCATCCACACCGTTGTCTCCTCTGAATCCGGCTGACGGCGCAGCGATTCCATGTCGCCCACGGCGACGAGACGGCCGCGGTCGATGATGCCGATGCGGTCGGCGAGCTGCTCGGCCTCATCCATGTAGTGGGTGGTGAGCAAGATCGTCACGCCCGACTCACGCAGCGAACGGATTATGTCCCATGTGGCCCGACGGGCTTGCGGGTCCATGCCGGCGGTAGGCTCGTCGAGGAACACCAGCTTGGGGCAGCCGACCAGCGCAAGCGCCAGCGCCAGCCGCTGCTTCTGTCCGCCCGACAGCCGGCGGTACGGCACTCTCGCCGAATCGGTCAGCCCAACAAGGTCCAGCAGCCGAGCAGGATCGTCGTGCTGGACGTAGAAGCTGGCGAACAGCTTCAGGATCTCGGGCGGCCTCGCCTGAGGGTAAACGCCGCCTTCCTGGAGCATCAAGCCAATCTGCTGGCGCAGGCGCGGCGCCTGCCGCTGGGGATCCAAGCCCAGCACCGCCACGTCACCCGCGTCGCGCGAACGATAGCCCTCGAGGATCTCGATAGTGGTGGTCTTGCCTGCGCCGTTTGGCCCCAGCAGCGCGAACACTTCGCCGGCGTCGGCGCTGAACGACAGGTCCTCCACGGCCACACGCGAGCCGTAGGTCTTGCGCAGCCCCTCCACACGAATGGCGGGAGCGCTCGACATCACCTTCGATTCTAACGGCGCAGCGGCAACTGCGCCTGCTCGCTCCAAGCGCCGGCCGGCCTGGCTACAATTACCGCCGTACGCCCCCGTAGCTCAGTCGGATAGAGCACCGGCCTCCGGAGCCGGTTGCGGAGGTTCGAGTCCTCTCGGGGGTACACACGAAATTAGCCTCAGAAATCGCGGTCTCTTGCGCCGCGTCCCAACCATGTCCCAAAGATCACGTTTACGTGATAATTTTTCCCTGCGACCGTTTGGGCTTATTCGGCCCGTCCCACCGCAGTGCGGGCAGACTTCGCCCACAGGTTGGCGCCAAGTTGCAGCTACGGCCTCAGTCACACCTGCTAGGTCGTCCTCCAGGACGTGCTGATAGATATCGCGGGTGATGGCTGGGCTGTGATGACCCATCACCCTGGCGGTATCGCTGTCAGGTACGCGGGCTTGCTTGGCCGCGGTCCCGAAATGATGGCGGAGGTCGTGCACCCTGCAGTCAGGCAGATTAGCCTTTGCGGCCAAGCGGTGCAGGGCATCTTCAATGCTGCGCGGGTTCAAGGACTGGCCATTTCGACGCCGGAAAAGCCAGCCGGGATCCTGCTTATTCTCGTCCAGCCAGTACCCGGCCTCGCCCTCTTGGGCAGCTTGGACCGTGCGCACCAGGGTGACGGCTTCAGGTATCAACGGAATCTCGCGCGCTGCGGCCTCGGTCTTACCGCGTCGGATGATTACTCTGGACCGCTCGAAGTCAACGTCTGTCACGAGTGCATTGCAGGCTTCTGAAATCCGGCAACCTGTGTAGGCGATAAAGCGCAATGCGTCGACGTATCTACTGCTCGCTTGCTCGCAAGCCGCGAAAAATACTCGCATCTGCTGACGATTCCAGACGACGGGCTCATAGCGCTCTTTGCGTGGCCGGTGGACGCCCACGAAGGGCGACCGCGGGAGAAGCCCGACCTCGACCGCATCGTTGAGCGCCGCTGAGAGGCATTCGGTGTACTTGTACTGCGTCCTCGACTTGAGAGGCTTCCCTCGACTTTGCATGCTGCCTAGTGAAGAAACCCAATGCTGGAGAAGAGTGGGCGTAAGCTCGCACAGCGGCACC
>DAIUFO010000123.1:0-10115 GCA_036844545.1 Chloroflexota bacterium | reverse complement strand
CCTTCGAGGGCGGCATGGGCATCGATGCCACGATGCCCTTCGGCTACGAGCAGGACTTCCACCGGCCGGTGTACCCGGTCGATCGAGTGGACCTCAAGGACTGGTTCAGCGACTCCGACATCGTCAAAGGCAAGGCCCTCATGCACGGCTGGGTCGAGTCCCTGGCGAAATTCGGCCGCTGACCCCCTTGTCATTCTGAGCGAAGCGAAGAACCCGTAACCCTGGCGCCAGCCGATCTCGCAGCTGACCCCGCCGGCCTCCCCCTCGACGGCATCCACGTCCTCGATCTTGCCGGCGAGCTGGGCTTCCTGTGCGGCCGTGCTCTGGCCGACCTGGGCGCCGACGTGGTCAAAGTCGAGCCTCCGGAAGGCGATCCCGGCCGGCGGCAGCCGCCCTTTGCCGGCGACGAGCCTGGTCCGGAGCGCAGCCTCACCTGGCTGGCCGGCAACGTCAACAAGCGCGGCATCACCTGCGATCTCGAGTCCGCCCCCGGCCGGGAACTGTTCCGGAAGCTCGTGGCCGGCGCCGACGTCGTCGTTGAAAGCTTCGCCCCCGGCTACCTCGATTCGCTGGGTATCAGCTACCAAGCGCTGGCGGCGATCAATCCCCGCCTGGTGCTGACCAGCGTCACCCCGTTTGGTGTCGATGGCCCCTTGGCCAACTGCCCCGCCTCCGACCTGGAGATCAGCGCCGCCAGCGGCGGCCTGTGGCTGGCCGGCGATCCCAATCAGCCACCCGTGCGCACCACGCTCCCGCAATCCCCGAGTTGGGCCGGCATGTGCGCCGCCATGGGCACCCTCATGGCCCTGCTGGCGCGCGACGTCACGGGTGGAGGCCAGCACGTGGACGTTTCCGCCCAGGCCAGCATGATCACCGCCATCTCCCACGCGCCAGTCTTCTGGGACCTCCTCCGCGAGGAGCAGACGCGCTCCGGCCCGTACCTGACAGGCCGCAGCGTCACCGGCGCCAACTACCGCATGATCTGGCCTTGCCGTGACGGCTATGTGGCCTTCGCCCTGTACGGCGGTCCGGCCGGCCGCCATACAGCCAAGCAAATGGTGGCCTGGATGTACGAGCTGGGCGGCGCCCCGCCGGCCGTCAAGGACTTCGACTGGGACAGCTTCGAGGTCACTGCCTGCACACCCGAGACCGTCGCCCGGCTGGAATCCGCGATTGGCCCCTTCCTGCTGGAGCTGACCCGCCAGGAGTTCTTCAAAGGCGTCATCGCCCGCAACATGCTGGGTTACCCCGTCGCCACCGTTGAGGACGTCTGGAAGGACGAGCAGCTCGAGGCTCGCGGCTTTCACCAAGAAGTCGCCGCCCCCTGGAACGCCCAGCTCGTTCCCTTCCCCGGCAGCTTCGCCCTCTTCGACGGCCAGCGCCCGCCCCTGCGCCGCACCGCCCCCAAACTGGGCGAGCACAACGGAGAGGTGCACAATCTCCCCTCTCCTGCCGCGGCGGGAGAGGGTCAGGGTGAGGGAGCCCACCCGTTTGAATTTGGCGTACGCTTGCGGCCGAGGGGTGAGCGCCCTCACCTAGCCTCTCCCACTGCGGTGGGAGACGAACCTGCCTGCCACGGCCTGCGAGTCATCGAATTCGGCGGCTTTGCCGCCGGGCCGGTCGTCGGCAAGCACATGGCCAACTACGGCGCAGAGGTTATCCGCGTCGAGTCCCGCAAGGCGCTCGACGGCTTCCGCACCCACTACCCGCCTTACAAGGACAACATCCCCGGCCCCGAACGTGCCGGCATCTTCAGCTTCTTCAACGACGGCAAGCGCAGCGTCACCATCAACCTCAAGACGGAGCGCGGCGTCGAGCTTGCCCGCCAGCTCGTGGCCAAGGCCGACGTTGTCGTCGAGAACTTCACGCCTGGCACCATCGGCCGCCTCGGCCTCGGTTACGACGTGCTGTCCAAGGCAAATCCCGGCCTGGTGATGCTCAGCACCTGCAACCAGGGCCAGTTCGGCCCCCACGCTGGCCACCCCGGCTTCGGCAGCCATCTCACCTCGCTGGCTGGCTTCACCCATCTGCTCGGCTATCCCGGCGAGACACCGCCGCTCCTGTACGGGCCCTACATCGACTACATCGCCGTGGGCTTCGGCACGATCGCCGTCCTGGCGGCGTTGGTGCGGAGACGCCGCACCGGCCAGGGCGCCTACATCGATGTGTCCCAGTACGAAACGGGCGTGCAGTTCATGGCTCCCGCCCTGCTGGACTATCTCGTGAACGGCCGCATACCCAGCCGCGACGGCAACCGCCACCCCACCGCCGCGCCTCATGGCGTCTTCCCCTGCCGAGGCGAGGAGCGCTGGGTTGCGCTCAGCGTAGAGGATGACGCCGAATGGCGACGCTTCGCCGAAGCGCTCGGTAGCCCCGGCTGGACCGCCGACCCGATCTTCGCGACGCAGAAGGGCCGCAAGGCCAACGAGGATCGCATCGAGGCGCACGTTTCAGCATGGATCAGCCAGCTCGAACGGGACCAGGTCGTGGAACGCCTGAGAGCGGGCCGGCTGCGGGTCTATCCTGTCAACTCCATGGCCGATCTGTTCAGCGATCCCCAGCTCTGCCACCGCCACACCTGGCGCCCGCTGGAGCATCCGGTGCAGGGCACGGTCCATGCCGCCGCCCCGCCTTTCACCTTGATGAGCACCCCGCCGCGCCTGGAGCGCCCCGCGCCCTGCCTCGGCGGTGACAATTCTTACGTGCTGGGCGAGATACTTGGAATCAGCACGACCGAAATCGACGATCTGGCCGGCCAGGGCATCCTGGACTAGCCCAAATAACGAGCGGAGAAAAACGATGGCAGAAACACGGTTCCTGGTTGACACCTATCGCGAGTGGATTCAAAACGAGGGCATCCCGATCGTCGAGGACTTCGGCCTCGATCTCCTTGCTGTGGAGACCAAGCCCTGGCCGCGCATGGGCGGCAACGGCGCGTTTACCCTCATGAAGGGCCGCGGCGATTTCCTCGACACCTATACCCTCGACGTCCTGCCGGGGGGCGAAACCGTTCCCCAGAAGCACCTGTTCGAGGAGGTGGTGTACGTCCTGGATGGGCGCGGCAGTACGACCATTGAGGACTCGCAGGGCAACAAACACAGCTTCGAATGGGGCGCCAAGAGCCTGTTCGTGCTGCCGCTGAACTGCCGCTATCAGCACTTTAACACCAGCGGCCAGAAGGCGGCCCGCATCTGTTCCACCACCAACCTGCCCATGATGCTGAACGCCTTCCACAACGAGGACTTCATCTTCAACAACCCCTACGGCTTCCAGGAGCGCCTTGGCGAGGAGAAGTTCTTCAAGGGCGACGGCGAGTTCATTTCCATGCGCCCCGGCCGCCACATGTGGGAGACCAACTTCGTGCCCGATCTGAGCACCTTCAAGCTCCAGGAGTGGAAGGAGCGCGGCGCCGGCGGCTCCAACATCATGTTCGTCCTGGGCGACGGCACCATGCACGCCCACGTGTCCGAGATGCCGGTCGGCACTTACAAGAAGTGCCATCGCCACGGCGCCGACTTCCACGTCTTCGCCGTCAGCGGCGAGGGCTACAGCTTGTACTGGTACGAGGGCGAGCAGGAGATGCGCCGCTTCGATTGGAATCACGGCTCCGTCTTCGCGCCGACCGACATGCTGTTCCACCAGCACTTCAACACCAGCACCGAGCCGGCTCGCTACCTGGCCGTTGCCTTCGGTGGCCTGCGCTACCCCTTCACCGAAGACAAGAAGAAGACCTTCCTGGGCATGGACGTCGACGTCAAAGCCGGCGGCCGCCAGATGGAATATGAGGACCAGGATCCGCGCATCCACCAGACGTTCATCGACGAGCTGGCCAAGAAGGGCCTCAAGCCCAGAATGGACCAATTCAAGATCCCCGTCCTGGCATAGGCGGATGGGCACCTTCAACGTAGCAATCGAGGTTGGCGACCGCGATGGCTCTCGATGGCAAAGCCTGGAGGCCCTCGTTGACACGGGGGCAACCTTTACGGTTATTCCGCGGGAAGTCTGGGACGAGGTAGGTCTCCAGGCCAGCCACCAGCTGCCGTTTGAGCTGGGCGACGGACGGCGAGTTGAGCTCGACCTGGCGGAGGCGCAAATCCGGATCGATGGCCAGGCGCGGATTGGCTACGTCGTCGCCGGCGAAGCAAACACGATGCCGCTTCTTGGCGCCATCACGCTCGAGACGTTCCTGCTCGCTCCTGACCCGGTTCACAAGCGGCTGTTGTCCGTTCCGGGCTTACTCCTGTAGTGGATCATGACTTCGGCGGGATCGACCACAGCCATATTCATGAGATCGTCTTCCCCGACCATCATGGTGGGGAGGACGAGGAGCCGCTCGAGGAGGTAGCTTCCCTCGCCTGGAAGATTGACAACGTCGAGCTGCTGACTGTCGGCGTCGACATCGGCTCCTCGACCTCCCATCTCCTGTTCGCCCGCCTCCACCTCCAGCGCCTGGCGCAGACATTGTCGAGCCGTTTCGCCGTGGTCAAGCGCGAGGTGCTGTACCGATCGCCAGTCCTGCTCACGCCGTACCGCAAAGACGGCCTCATCGATGTCGAAGCTCTCGAGACCTTCATCGACCATTCCTACCAACAGGCCGGCCTCGAGCCGGGCTCTGTCGACACCGGCGCCGTCATCCTGACTGGCGCTGCCCTGGAGCGTGCCAACGCCCGTGCCGTGGCCGACCTGTTCGCCCGCGAGGGCGGCAAGTTCGTGTGCGCCTCAGCGGGCCACAACCTGGAGGCAATCTTGTCTTCCCACGGCTCCGGCGCCACCGAGCTGTCGCACCGCCGCGGCGACACGCTGCTGCACATCGACGTCGGCGGCGGCACCTGCAAGTTCAGCCTGGTCCACGATGGCGATGTGCTCCAGACCGCTGCTGTGAACATCGGCGGTCGCCTGGTAGCCACCGACGAGGACGAGCGCATCGTTCGCATCGAGCCGGCGGCGCTGGTCATCGCTCAAGAGGCCGGGCTCCAACTTGGCCTGGGCCGCGAATTGTCCGCGGCCGAACGGCGGCGGTTCGCTGAAGTTGAGGTCGGCGTGCTCCTGGAAGTCGCCAGCGGTCAGCCGCTGTCGCCGCTGGCGGGCGAGCTGATGCTCACCCCGCCGCTGCGCTTCGACGGCATCGAGCCCCCGGCTGCCTGGAGCTTTTCCGGCGGTGTGGCCGAGTACATCTACAGCCGCGAGACGGCCCGTTTCGGCGACTTGGGCGCCGACCTGGCCGCCGTTCTGCACGAACGCCAGCAGCAGGGCGCCTTCCACGCTGACGTGGTGTTCATGGGCGAGGGTATTCGAGCCACCGTTATCGGCGCCTCGCAGTTCACCCTGCAGCTCAGCGGCAACACGCTGCACATCTCCAACCCAGGCGTCCTGCCGATCAGGAACATTCCCGTCGTCCATCCGCGGCTGCCGGCCGAGCTCAGCATCGATGCCGTCCGCGACGCCATCCGCGAGGCGTTTCGCCGGTTGGACCTGGACGAGGGCGAGCAGCCGGTAGCCCTCGCTGTGTCCTGGCAGGGCGAGCCGCGCTACGCCAGCCTGCGCGCCTTAGCCGGCGGCATCGTCCAGGGCATGCCGCGCTCGCTTGCGTCGGGCTTTCCGCTGCTGATCGCCCTCCGCGAGGATGTCGGCCGTGCACTGGGCGCGATCCTCCAAGAGGACTTCGAGGTAAAAGCCGACCTCGTTTCGATCGACGGCCTGCAGCTCCTGGAGCTGGACTACATCGACATCGGTGAGCTGCTGCAGCCGGCCAACGTCG
This sequence comes from Chloroflexota bacterium, assembly GCA_036844545.1. Classification (GTDB taxonomy): domain Bacteria; phylum Chloroflexota; class JAJPGV01; order JAJPGV01; family JAJPGV01; genus DATGVV01. The sequence goes on along the minus strand of DAIUFO010000123.1, from coordinate 4,357 downwards.
TTCCGGTCGTCGTCAAGTCGCTGGCCTTCCCCTCCCGCGCTGGCCACGACTACCACGCGCTCCATGCCGAGCTCCCTTCTTTGTCATTCTGAGCGCAGCGAAGAATCCGTACCCTCGGCCATAAACGGATAGCGGTAATCCTGGGGCGGCACGAACGTTTCCTTGATCGTCCGTGAGCTTACCCAGCGGATGAGGTTCCATAACGACCCGCCCTTGTCGTTCGTACCTGAGGCCCTGGCCCCGCCGAACGGCTGTTGGCCTACCACCGCGCCGGTCGGCTTGTCGTTGATGTAGAAGTTCCCGGCCGCGTACCGCAACTCACGCTCTGCAACGGCGATGGCAGCCCGATCCGTAGCGAACACGGCCCCGGTGAGCCCATATCGCGTGGCGCCGTCAATGGAGCGCAGCATGTCGCCATAGTCGCGGTACACGTGGACTGTCGCAATCGGCCCGAACAGCTCCTCGCGCAGCAGCCGTGAGGCTGGGTTATCGGTCACGATGACGGTCGGCTCCACGAACCAGCCTTCTCGATCGTCCGTTCCGCCGCCCACCAGCACTTCCGTACCGGTCGTCGAGCGCGCCTCCTCGATAGCCGCCCGATGCCGATTCCAGGCGCTTTGATCGATGACCGCGCCCATGAAGTTGCGGAAGACGGCCACGTCGCCCATGCGGATGCTTCGGACTTCAGCCTCCAGACGCTCCCGCACCCGCGGCCAGAGGTCTTCGGCCACGAAGATGCGCGAGCTGGCCGAGCATTTCTGCCCCTGGTACTCGAAGCTGCCGCGAATAATGCCGGCTACCAGCGCCTCCACGTCGGCGCTGGCGTGGGCCACGACGAAGTCCTTACCGCCCGTCTCGCCAACGACCCGCGGGTAATTCCGGTAGCTGCCGATACGCTGACCAATGGTCTGCCACATGCCGTGGAACACTGCCGTTGAGCCGGTGAAATGGACCCCCGCCAGGCCCTCGTCAGCCAAGGCCGCGTCGCCGATGTCGGAAGCCCGGCCGTAGACCAGGTTGATGACGCCGTCTGGTATGCCGGCGGCCTTTAACAGCTGCAGGATGAAGTGCGCCGAGTACATGGCTGTCGTGGCAGGCTTCCACACCACGGTGTTGCCCATGATCGCCGGCGCCGCCGGCAGGTTGCCGGCGATGGATGTGAAATTGAATGGCGATACTGCGAACACGAAGCCCTCCAGCGGCCGGTACTCCATCCGGTTCCAAACGCCCGTCGAGGACACAGGCTGCTCGTCGTAGAGCCGTGCCGCGTACTCCACGTTAAAGCGCCAGAAATCGGCCAGCTCGCAGGCAGCGTCGATCTCCGCCTGGTGCACCGTCTTGGACTGGCCCAGCATGGTCGCCCCGTTGAGGGTGTCGCGCCACGGCCCGGACAGCAGGTCCGCCGCCCGCAGGAACACCGCCGCGCGCTCTTCGAACGGCGCCCGAGACCAGCTCTGCCAGGCTTCTTTGGCGGCGGCGATGGCCTGCCGGGCCTCGGCGGCGCCGCCCATGTGTACGTCCGCCAGCACGTGGCTGTGGCAATGCGGCATAACGGCCTGGGCCAGGTTGCCGGTCCGAACCTCGTTGCCGCCGATGAGGGAGCCGATCTCCATCCGCTGGCCAGCCATCGAGGCCAGCTTGGCCTGGATCGACGCCCGCTCCGGCCGCCCTGGCGCGTACGTCAGAACCGGCTCGTTGACGGCCTTAGGTGGACGGTAGCTCACGCTGCCAGAGTACAGCGCCCCTTGTCATTCAGAGCGTCGAGCGAAGAATCTACAACCCGCCGCGAGGAAGAACCGGCCTACCCCTGGAACAGCTCTACCAGGTTCCCGGCGGGGTCGTTCACAAACAGCTGCACGCCGCGGCCGGGGAGCGTCTGCTCGTCGTACTGGATGCCCTCGGCGTCCAGCGTCCGCTTGGCCTCCTGCACGTCGGCCACGGCCAGGGCGAAGTGGCCGCCGATTTGGCGTCCGGAGGGCGTCGTGTTCACCCGTTCGCCGATCGGCGTGTGGAGCTGGCCGTTCTTGCCCAGGTTCCACCAGATCAGCCGCCGCTCCTCGCTCCAGGGCATGCCCGGATCGCGCTCCAGGCCCAAGATTCGGCCGTAGAAGTCCTGCGCTTGCTCTGGTGTTTGCAGCCGGATGTTGGCATGGTGCAGACCCACAACTTTTATGGCCACTAATCAGCTCCTAACGTGAGGTTATGTGATGGTAATTCTACTTGGTCTTGGAGTCAAAAAACACTGCTTGATGAATTCAACGGTTGCTTCTGTCCAAGTAGGTTTTGACCTTATTTTAGAGCCTAACATCTCCTAATTTCTTAGGACCTTTGGGCTATCCGAAAAACGCCGTTCGGCGAACTACAGCAATATGAAATCTGAGGAGGCATTCGATCATGACCAAGACCAACTTGAAGGTGGTGCCCGCCCGCCGTCCGGCGGCGGAGGAGTGGGACGACCTCGCCGGCACCGCCAACTACCGGGCGTGGCTCAAGGACCCGAAGCGGTCGGGCAAGGGCGACTGGCACGAGTACCTGGACGAGACGGGGAAAAGCCCGAGGACGGTAGAAACCTACCTCGAGGCACTCAAGGACTTCCGGCGCTGGCTGGAGGGCAGCGGCCGCGACCTCGGCCCGCTCGACGTTGAAGCCGACGACGTGAGGGCTTACACCAGCCAGCAAAAGAAGGACGGCAAGAGCGGTTCGACCATCAGCATCCGGTTCCTGGCGCTGTCGGCATTCTACCACTGGCTGGTCGAGGAGGAGCTGCTCCTGCCTGCGAGTCCGCTAAAGGGTTTGAAGTGTCCGCGGCCGGGTGAGCAGCGGCCACTCCAGCTCATCCCCGACGAGGTGCTGCTGGCGCTGGTGAACGACTGCCAGAACGACGTCTCCAGGCCCTCGCCTGCTGGCGGTCGAATACTCCGAGGAGGACGAGTGGCAACCGTGGGAACGAGGTTCAAGGGCCTGCGCGACCTGGCCATGTTCCACTGCTTCATCGACACGCCTGGCCGGCTGCGCGAGATACTGGCGCTGACCACTGGCGACGTGGACCTGGACAATATGCAGCTGACCGTCAGGGCCAAGGGCGGCGGCTTCCGGGTGATGCCATTCGGCGACGAGGCGTACAAGGCGCTCAAGAACTACAAGCGGGCACGTGACCGCCACCACTTCGCTCAGCTGCCGGACTTCTGGCTAAGCCGCGAGGGGCCGTTCGTCGCCGCCTACGCAATGTTCAAGGCGAGGGCCAGTGCCGTCGGGCACCCCGAGCTACACCCGCACGACATGAGGAAGACGTTCGCCGTCGGCCAGCTGGAAGAGGGCGAGGACCCCGCCTATGTGCAGCGGATCGCCGGCTGGCGGTCCAACAAGATGCTCAACCACTACGTCGGCGCGTCGATGCAGGGCTTGGCCATCAAATCCTACCGGCGGCGCGGCTCGCCGATGGACAGGCTGGCGGGTAAGGGCAGCGCCAAGACCAAGTAAGGAAGTGGGCGTAGATGCCCAAGTAGGACCAAGGGGCTACTCGCCAACGCGGGTTGGCCCCCTTCCTGTATATTAGAAAAGACTGCTCCAGCCGATGGTTTAGCGGCTAGCGCTGGAGGCCCCGCGAGGGGCGGCTGGAAAAGCCCTTTGGATGCCAGTGGCCCCTGCGGCCACGGGGATGTGGTGGCCCTTCTCCACCATGGGGCGATTGCAAGCCCTCCGTTTACAGCTTTCGGACAATCCGGAGGTTGGCGGAATGCCATTGAACAGGGACGCCCGGGTAGCGGGCGGAAAGATCGGTGGCCGCGTGGTCGTGGCCAAGTACGGACCCACGGCGCTCGGCGAGCGCATGCGCGCTGGGCTGCTCAACAAGTACCTGCGCCAGGTGGACGAGGCGGCGCACCTGGTGGGGTGTCGAGATCTCGGACGCGGAGCGCCAGCAGCGCGCCGAGGCGTTGAGGCTGGCGCACTTGGCGAGGGCGCGGAAGGCGCTGCAGGACAAGGCGCGGCGGCGCCGTGAGCAGCGGCTGGAGGACGCGCAGCGCGTCTACAACGAGGCGCGGCGGCGGGCCGGCCAGGCGCCGCTGGCATGGGACGGTGGGCGGTGTGGGTGAGTCCGGCGCCTTCAACACCATCAGCCTATTCACCGGCGGCGGCGGCCTCGAGCTCGGGCTCAAGCTTGCCGTCCCAGCGGCTCGCACAGTCGCCTACGTCGAATGGGATCGCTACTGCCAACAAGTCCTCGAAGCGCGAATGCGAGACGGAAGGCTCGACACAGCGCCCATCTGGGACGACGTCACTAGCTTCGAAGGGCGACCCCTGGCGTGGATGCGTGGATTGCATCCGCGGCAGACCCCATCGAACGCCAGCGCGCCAT
>DAIUFO010000122.1:0-10137 GCA_036844545.1 Chloroflexota bacterium | reverse complement strand
CCGGGTGAAAAACGAGCTACGACCCCAGCCACACCGGATTTTGCGACAGCCTGCACGCTGAATTAAGCGGACCCAGGCGAGCGGCGGCTTCGCAACAAACTCGCCAACGGTCACTTCATTATCTAAGATCAGAACCACGAATTGGTTCGCCAAGAGTCGTGACAAGTCGGCGGGAACAGTCATAATCTTCAATCCTCAGCATTCGTCTGGCTGATTGAGCCCAGAACCACGTTGCCGGGAAATGGCTGCCAATGTTAGAGCTTGCCCCGCGTGATCGCCGGCAGCGGCAGCGACAACTGAATCGCCAACCCGCACCTAGGACACCGTTCGAAGCCGGCTGTAAGGTCGATCCCGTGGTTACACGAGCACACGTAGACTCTGGGCCCCGGCGCTGAAGACAGACTTGCAGCTGATGGCTTTGCTTTCTGAGGTGCGGTCGGCCCGCCGCCAAGCCGGCGTGTCATGGCAGACTCAATGCGACGGTTCTGCTCTACTCGCCGCTTCATAGCGTCTGTGTGGCTTTGTCGGGCAGGCGGCGGTCGCGGCGCTCGAGCCGCGGATGTGACCATGATGACTTCATAAACTCTCAGATCAGTGTAGAACACATGTCCTATCACCGCCAGCGCCCCCAGCAGGGAGATCGAGCCCAGGTTGTCGTACACCAGCCGGTCGAACACCCACAGTGAATCGAACCCGAGGTCCTCCAGCTTGCGGGCAAAGGTAGCGATCTCGTGCCGGCCTGCGCCTGGGATCTTTGGAAACGCTACCCCGAACTTGGCGGCCGGCGGCGGCACGCTCAGGCTTCCCGAGAGGCAGCGCCGCCTTTGATGCGCGGGATGATAGTGACGACGTCGCCCTCGTTCAGCACGCTGTCCAGGGTGGCCGGCTGGCTGTTGATGCGCAGGTCCATGCCCTGGCCAGCCGTGACGTTAACTGCCCCCAGCACGGCCTCGAGCGTGGCCCCAGCCTGGCCCTCATAGTCCAGCACCTTGCGGCCGAGCTGCAGGATACGTACCTTCACAGCTGATCCCCCTTCAACAGCGTGAGCGTGGCGAAATCGAAGATCACGTCCCGCTCCAGCGGCTCACCGCGAGCATGGCGCTTCACCTGGTTGGCGACCAGCGCGGCCACGGCGAAGGTGTTGTAGATGATCGCCTGCGCTGTGCACACGTCCTCGACTGCCTCCTCGTCGCTGTGCAATGTGCCCTCGTAGGCTCGGACCTCATCAGGATCGCTGGGGTTGACGCTGAGGACGCGGCAAACTTCGGCGCCCATGCGGGCGTCGAAGTACAGCGGCACAGCCGCCCGGTAGCGCACGCAACCCTGCCAGATGGCCTGCCGGGAAGCCATGCTGTCCACTGTAGAAATCACCACGCCCCGCAGCGTCTGGGCCCCCACCCGCTCCTGTCGCACCTCGACGTGCAGTGGCGCAAATTGGCACAACAGCTCGGCCAGGGCCACTACCTTAGGCCGGCCGATGTCACTCAAGCGATACATCTGGGTGGGCAGGTTGTGCGCCTCCACGATGTCGGGGTCGTAGAGCGCCAGGCGCTTGCAGCCCATCTTGGCCAGTGCCAGCGCCAACGGCGAGCCGATGCCGCCGGCCCCAACAAGGACGACGGGGAAGTCCAGCTCCTCCGCCGAGACCAGATCGAGCTGCCGCCAGTAGTCCGGCTCAATCATAGGCCTCATCCGTCTCCGCTCGCCGTCCGCGTAGGACCCAATCATGGCGGTGGGGCATGTCGGCGTCGGTCCAGGGTTTGTTGGTGCGGCGGGTGACGACGCGAACGCAGCGCTGCAGGTCGGCCCTGGCGGCGGCAGCCGCTGGGCCGTCGAGCGCTGGTGGCGGGCCAGACGGCACGACGTCCAGCCAGCCCTCCGTCTCGCGCTTGGGCTCGAAGCGGTCCATCCGGGCCAGGAACTTGCCGGCGAAGTTGCCCACCAGGGCCACCAGCAGCTCGCCGCCGAAATTGTCGATGGTGTGCTCGTCGTCCATGCTCCAGAACACTTGCTCGCGGGCATGGCTGTGCCACCACAGCCGCAGAGCACCTGGATCGTTGCCCGCCGCGGCATAGTCCACCAGGAAGCGGCTGAGCGCCTCAGGCTCGAGCGTCGTATCTACGTCGGTAGCCCGCTGATCTATCAGGAAGCAGTCGGTCATGACGAAACCCCCATCCTGGGGCACCACGCTGCCCAGGCCGCCGACCTCGCTTTCCGCCAGGCGGATATACAGCCACAGCTTCTCCCAGGCTTGCGTGGTGAAACGCAGGTTCATGCCTCGGGCCAGCCCTCGATCGGTGTGTAGGCGCTTTCCGGCTGGTAGGTCACCAGGAAGTCCAGCAGCAGCTGCACGGCCAGCGCCAGCTCGAATTCGGCGATCAGCTTGAGAATCCCGGGGCGGAGATTGCCAAGGCACGGCAGGCCATCCTGGACATGCGGATGGTCCCAGCTGGGCTTAGGACCCAGATGCGCCAGGCTATCGACGCGCACGTCGCCACCAAAATCGAGAGTGAGCCGGTACTCGCCCAGGAGATAGCGCCGGCCGTCCCATGCGACCTCAATGGGCTGCGTCCGAACCCGCACCGCCGTCCCGGCAAAGTCGATGCCGGCGGCCAGAGGCAGCCCCACAATGCGCTCAAAGTGCTCTCCCGCCAGCACCGCCGCGTCGCCCGCTGAGCGCAGCTCCGCCAGCCGCCCGGTGCTTGACCTCAGCCTCCGCTCCAGTGTTACAAGCCGCCGTGACAGTTCGCCGATCTCGGCCCGAGCAGCCTCGACGTCGGCTTCAGCCACACAGGCCAGCCGGCCTATGTTCTCGGTCATGAAGGCTTGGAACGCCGCCCTTGCTCCTCCCACCACCGTCTCGCTACCGTCCGAGCGGATGACGCCAGCGCAATCCGGGGAACCGTGAAAAGTCGCGGTCGGTCGTGATCCATTCGCTGCCGGATTCTATGGCGAGCGCCGCGAAATACGCGTCCGGCACGAGGTTGCCGCGTGCGCCTACTGTCCGGCACAGCCCGCTGAACAGCTCCCAATGCCTGGGGCCCGGCGTCACGGCCACGCGATTGGGGCGCTCTCGCAAGGCCAACACGAACTGGAGAGCGTCCTCCATTAACGAGGCGGGATTGAATACTCGCGGGTGGGTGACCACCCTCAGGAACCCGCTGAGCACCAGGTCTGCCAGTCCGTAGGCCTCGTCGCCGTTGATTGTCTCTTCCAGCCAGGCTCTGTAATGCTCGTGGTCGGGTGCGTCGCGCCGGTGGGCGTACACCAGCACGTTGACGTCAGGCAGGACCATCCATCAGGTCCTGGAGCGCAGCTGAGTCGTCGAGGTCTACGCCTGGCAGCAGGCCGTGCCCGCCGACCGTGAGCAGCAGCACCTGCTCTTGCAGCGTCGTGGCCGGCTGGCGCGCCAGCCGTTCACGGAGCGCATCCTCGATGACGGCAGTCAGCGTCTTCCCGGACCTGCCGGCCAGCACCTTCGTCTCCGCGAGCAGCTGGTCGTCGATATTCACCGTCGTCCTCATGCATCAAAGCATACCCCTCCCGCATCGATATGCGAGCTACTTGTCCATCCTCTTGGGCCACGGCACGCTGTAGTCGAACTCCCAGGGAAGCTTGGGCTCATAGCCGCGTGGAACAGGCTCGGCATCCACGTCCTCCACCACCTCCAAGCCGGGAAAGCTGCAGATGTACTCCAGCAGGATCGTCGGCAGGATGGCGATGTGCTGGCTCACCCGATCGGGGTCCGTGTTGAAGTGCTGGTGCCACACGCCGGGCTGGATGTGCATGCAGTCGCCCGCCTGCCAGTCGTAGCGCTCGCCGTTGACGATGCTGTAGCCGTGGCCGGTGCGGATGTAGACGATGGCCTCCTCGTGCTTGTGGGTCTCGGTGTGGCACGCTGGCGGCATCTGGTGAATGGCCATCGTCACCAGCCGGTCGTCATAGCCCATTACCGGGTCCACCAGGCCCACCTTGAAGTCGCCTTTGTGGTGGGAGCGCTCGATCTTCGCCTCGTTCCACTTGGTGATCGTCCTCGAGTCGCGCATCCGTTTCTCCAGCCCCTCCTGGCGCTCGCGCCGGCCGAGGTGGACCGAGCTGTCCCACTTTTCGTTGGTGACCGGCACAATCTCTTGGGGTCCCAGGCCGAAGGGATGCTCCGGCTGAAAGTCGTCGGACACGTCGCTGAAGCTGTCGCCCTTGTACACCAGCGGATGGGCGGTCATGTTCTCCAGCAGCATGTTGGGCGAGCCGACCAGGAAGTTGGCGGGCTCGGAACCGGTGTTGAAATGCTGGTGCCAGAACCCGGTCTTGATATGGATGGTGTCGCCCGGCTCCCAGTCGTAGCGCTGGCCGTCGATGATGCTGTGGCCATAGCCGGTCATCACGTGCATCACGCGCTCGGCGTGGCGATGGTTGTCGGTGTGGACGCCAGGCGCCAGGTGATGGAACTGGGCCGAGAGCATGTACGTCTCCACGCCCATATTCGGCGAGACGATGTCTCCAATGTACACGCCGCGATGAGACGAGCGCTCGAGCTTGATCTGACTACGGTAGATGAACGGCGCCGAAGCCTCACGGCGCTGGCGATTGGCACGCTCGCGCTCGGCTTCAGCCAGCTCGCCCGGCGTCAAGTCGGCGCCGCGCTCCTGCTGCTCCAGCGCCCGGATGCCGAGCGTGGGCCACCACTTTTCGGTGACGGAAACCTGCATGCTTCGTTACCTCCTAGGCGCCGGGCACGCCCACTGCTTTGTCGAATCCAAGAGACTTGAGCTTGTCCAGGTACTCAAGTGTGTAGCCATTCTTCACGTCGACGTTCTTGAGTTTTGCGTTCGCCGTGGCCATCACCTCTTGCAGGTTGTTCCAGCCATCGGCAGGCCCGCGCATGTCTCGCAAGCCCAGTTCCAGGTACAGCTTGATTTGATTCTGGGCTCCAGGCAGATCTCCCGTGCCTATCCATTTGAAATAGCCGTCAGCTGCCTTGTTTGGGTCGGCATACATCTGCTGCAGCGCCGCCATATTCGCGGCAACCAGGTCCAGCACAGTGTTCGGGTTCTTCTGCGCGAAATCCTTGCGGACCATGATGCTCTCACGCGCCAGATTGGTCGGCGCCTCTTTCAGGTGGACCAGGATGTTGAAGCCGAGCTCCTTCATCTTTGCTTCGTCAGACGAGTCCACGGGCGCCGCCGCGATCGCGCCTGCCTTCAGGGCTGCCTGCCGCTTCGCATCACCTCCGATCTCGACGATGGTGACGTCAGATTGTTTCAAGCCAAGGGCCTTGATGGACAGGAGCACGGATGCATGGGAATCGCCCCCGAACGTGCTGACACCGATCTTCTTGCCCTTCAAGTCATCGACGTTCTTCACGCTGGCAACGGTCACCAGGTCATCGGTTGGCTTGGTGATGAACATGCCCACCTGCAGGATTTGGGTGTCAGTTGTTAACGACTCGATGGCGGATGCCGGACTTCCGGACATGATGTCGATCTGACCGGCGAGCAGCGCCTGGCGGCCCTTGGCGTCTCCATCAAAGTAGGTCGAAGTCACGTCACTGAGGCCATATGCTTTGTAGATACCCAACTGGTTGGCATATTCCGTGGCGAAGCTGTCGGCCTCGTGGGCATTGTTCCCCAGTCTGACCTTGGTGACCTCGGGTTTCGGCAACAGGTTGGCGCCGGCTCCCACGGCGACTTGAGTCGATCCCCCACCGGCCGCTGCCGACGCCGCCGCCACGGCAGGCTTGGAAGCAGCCGCGGCCGACGAGGCCGCTGGAGCCGGCTTGGACACCGCGGACGCCGACGCCACAGCAGGCTTGGACGCAGCCGCCGCCGACGACGCAGCCGACGGAGAGCTGGCGCTTCCTCCACAAGCAGCCAGCAACAGCGCCAGCGCAGCAACTGATGCCAACTTGGGATGATAAGATGTTTGTTTCATAGTTTGACCTCCGAAACCTAAAATTTTGCGCGCTGGGAACTGTCGATCATAGTCGGACATCTATGTTTTGGATTGCAGCTCAGGCCGCCAGGCGTCGAAGCGCTTTTCAACGAGGCGCATGAGCTCGATGAACACCATACCAAAGAGGCCAATCACGATAATGGCCATCATCATCTTGCCGATGTCCAGCATCTCGCTCGACTGGCCGATCATGAAGCCGAGGCCGCTGTTAGCGCCCACCAGCTCGGCGACGACCACGCCAATCCAGGCCCGGCCGGCGCCCAGCCGCAAACCGCTCATGATGAACGGCGTGGCGCCGGGCAGGACCACGGTGCGGAAGACCCTGAGTTCGCTTGCCCGAAAGCTTTTCGCGACCTCCAGATAGTGGGCTTCCGTGGCTTGAACTCCGGCCAGCGTATTGATTGCGATAGGGAAGAAGGAAATCAAGAACACGAAGAACACTTTGTAGGACAGCCCGATCCCGAACCACAGGATGGCCAACGGGATCAGAGCCACGTGCGGCATCGCGTACAGCACTGCGATCCAGGGGGAGACCATGCTGTTTATACGCCTCGACCAGCCCGCGCCCAGGCCCACCAAGATGCCAGTCACCGCCGCCGCCGAAAACCCCAGGAAGTACTCAGTCAGGCTGGCGGCAATGCTTTGCCCCAGGCTGCCGTCCTGTATGGCGTCGATAGTGGCCAGGGCGATGCCGCTTGGAGAGCTCACAAACAGCGCTCTAACCAGGCCGACACGAACCAAGAGCTCCCACAGCACTATGACTGAGACAAGCCCCACTACCCCAAGGACTACTCGTTCGTTGTCCAGGTACCATACCTGCCAGCGCGGGGCGCTCGACAGCCGGGCGCTGAGCAGACTTCCAGCGTCGCCGCCATCTGGCGAGGCGGGCCCGGCTCGTGAAGGCAGGGATGCCATGCTCGGTTAGGCGCTAACGGCATGGGAGTCGGCATTCATCCCCACCCGCCGATCTGCCGCCATCCCGCGCTTGACCTCACCCTCGATCAGGTTCCAGATGTGGTCCTCGATCTCTAGGAAGCGCGGCTGGCGCTTGACTCCCAGTGGCCGGGGGCGAGGGATATCAATGGGCAAGTCGGCGATGAGGCGTCCCGGGCGCGCTCCGAGCACGAGCACCCGATCGGAAAGATAGATGGCTTCGTTGATCTGGTGCGTGATGAAAAGCACCGTCTTGCCGGTTTGCCGCCAAATGTTCAACAGCTCTTCCTGCATGATCTCCCGCGTCTGCGCGTCAAGCGAGGCGAACGGTTCGTCCATCAGCAGCAGCTCAGGATCGACGGATAAGGCGCGAGCGAGGTTGGCCCGCTGCTGCATGCCGCCGGACAGCTCATAGGGGAAGCAACTCTCGAAGCCCTTCAGCCCGGCCATGTCGAGGAATCTCTGCACCCGGCCGTTCGCGTCGGAGCGGCCGACGCCCTGACATTCCAGACCGTAGGCGACATTGCGCTGAACCGTGAACCACGGAAACAACGAGGCATCTTGAAAGACGAGGGCACGCTCGCGCCCAGGACCGGCGATGTCTTTGCCATCGAGCATGAGTTGGCCCCCGGTCGGACTGATGAGGCCATCCACAATTTTGAGGAACGTGGTCTTCCCGCAGCCGCTGGGGCCCACAATGCTGACAAACTCGCCCTCCGCGATGTCCAGGCTCAGCCGGTCTATCGCCAGTAAGCGCTTGCCAGTCCTGGGCTGGAAGTACTCCATGCACACGTCAGTTGCTTGCAGCTTGCTCATGCGCGCCTGGTATAACTCAAGCAATCTGCGCGTTGGGGCGCCACTGTTGAAATCTCCCTTCGACTATCCGTAAGGAGCCGATAATCGACACGCCGATCAGCGTGAAGACGATGACGCCAAAGAGCATGGGCGTGGCCTCCGCGACGTCTCCGAAGTTATCGATGAAATACCCCAGACCGGAAGATGTAGACGCGAAAAGCTCACCCACGAAGACGCCGATCATCGCTTGGCCGACACCAAGGCGCAGGCCCGCGATGATAAACGGCACCGTGCTCGGAAGGACGACGGTCATGAAAATCCGGGCGCGAGAGGCGCGGAAGCTGGCAGCTACTTCGAGAAAGCGACGGTCGACGGTGTGAACGCCGTGCAACGTATTGATCAACACCGTCAAGAAAGTGCCAAAGAACACGGCGGCAATCACCGAACGCATGTTGAGGCCGAACCACAGTACCATGATCGGGACGATAACGATTTTGGGAAGCGAGTAGACGAAGCTCAACCAGGGATTGATCAGCAGGTTGAACCGTCGATACCAGCCCGCCAGCAATCCGAAGACGATCCCCAGCGCACTTCCGACAACGTAACCGACGAGCAACTCTGTGATGCTCACGCGGACGTCCACCCAAAAGGTGCCGGTCTGCACGAACTTCACGGCTGCCGCTAGGATAAGCAGCGGCGAGCTGAAAAAGTACGTGCTGACGATGCCCACGGCCGCGCCGGCCTGCCACAGAATGAAGAATCCCCCAAAGCTCAGGAGCCCGAGGATAAGCCGTTCATGACGCTCGTACCACGTGACCACCCCGGGCTTCGCCGCCACGCGTGCCTCCAGCAGTGAGCTCGCCCCGTCGCTGCGGGCGGCGGCTGCTGTCATTCGCAATAAGCTACAAGAACCACGCAGGGAAAGTCAAGCCAGCCCATCGTGAACCACTTGGCTTGGAAGCAGCTGGCGCGGCCAAGAAGGCTGCCGCGTCCTGAAAGGAGCATCATGACACCGGACGACGTCGTCAGCCGCATCAATCGCCAGGAGCTGCTGGACCTGGCGCTGGCGCTCGGCAATATCGAGAGTCCTACTGGCGCGGAAGGGCCGGCGGGACATTTCGTCTACGACTGGCTGACGAAGAACGGTTTCGCGGCCAAGAAGTACGCGCTCACCGAACAGCGCTTCAACGTGGCCGCCCTGCTGGAGGGCAGCGGCGGCGGTTATAACCTCATCTTCAACAGCCATCTGGACACCACCCTGCGCGCCGATGCCGTGTGGTCGGCCGTCGATCCCAACGAACCGCTGTACCGCTCGGCCTGGATTGACAAGGACGAAATAGTGGGCGATGCCGTGGTTAACGACCGCGGCCCGATGGCCGCCTTCCTGATCGCCGCCAAGGCCATCCGCGACGTGGGCTATCCGCTCAAGGGCGACTTGACCGTCAGCGCGGCGGCGGGCGAGATTTCACGCGAGCCGATCGACGAGTTCCAGGGTTGGGAGTACCTCAGCAAGGACCTCGGCGCGCGCTTCATGGCCACGCATGGGGTGATGGGCGACTTCGCGCTCATCGCCGAGGGCACCGGCTTCGGCATCGTCTGGGTGGAGGCCGGCAAGGCGCACTTCAAGGTCACCATCTACTCCGAGGCGCCGCGCTATTACACACCCTATCTGCCGCGCCCAACCGGCCTGGCGGACGCGCCTAACGCCATCGTGCGCTTCGGGGCCGTCCTGCAGGCCTTCGAGGAATGGGCCTACGAGTACGAGCAGCGCCATACGGTGGACGGCGAGAGCGGGCAGCTCGTGCCCAAGATGAGCATCAACGCCATCCGCTCCGGCTATCCCTTCAACCTCACCAGCACTCCGCAGCTGGCCAGCTTCTACGTGGACGGCCGCATCCTGCCGGGCCAGAACCCGCTCGATGTGCGCGACGATCTGCGCGAGCTCCTTCGAAAGGTGGGTGTACCCGGCAAGGTGGAGCTCTTCCTTTACCGGCCGGGCTTCGAAGCCAAAGGCATCGACCCGCTGGTGAAGACTGTGCGCCGCTGCCACGACCAAGTGTTCCCTGAGCCTCCGCTGGCGGTTGGCCCCGCTGTTTCCAGCATGTGGCGCGACGCCAACGCGTTCAACGAGCTGGGCATCCCCGCGCTCAGTTACGGGCCGCGCTCAGCGAGCCACGCCACCAAGAAGTCGTTCAAGATCGAGGACCTGGTCAATGCTTCCGTCGTCTACGCCCGCATCGCCATGGACTTGTGCAACCAGGACCGTCCCCGCGGCTTGCCTCTAGGCTCCCACCTCAACGCCGAGCTGGCGAGGCGGGCGATGGCTCAGCCGGCCTTGTAAGGACCAAGCTTCTGGCGGGCGGCGTCCACGAACTTGGTCGTCGCCCACTGATCGAAGGGCACGGACTTCTCGACCGCGCCGTAGTCTGCAAGGGCCTTGCTGGTGAACTCGCCGCC
>DAIUFO010000121.1:9435-10209 GCA_036844545.1 Chloroflexota bacterium | reverse complement strand
GGGCGCGAGGGTGCCCCGCGGGGCACCCTCGGCTTGTTCTTGACTCATCGCTTTGGACTCCTATCAACCGAGCATAGATGCAGCCCGATGTCCAAAGAAATTCCGCCCCGCCCCACGGCAACCATAGCGATGAATCGGCTTCATGACAATTACGTAGGTATGGCACTAGAGCGCAATTCGAGCACTGTCATCCAAGATAACCACATATGGGCCTGCAGCGCTGACGCTGACGCTGCCGATGATCACTGGCAGCACTTGGGGCCTCCGAACGCAATATTGTTTGAACGCGGGGCTACCAGGGTCTTAAAGAACAACCATTTCCAACCGTTCACAGGCGAGTTGCGATCCTCAGCTAGGAGCGGGTCAGACACGACGACATCGGTGCCGAGACAAGCGCCGGAGAGCGCTTCGCCGGAGATCCCACATTCGCCAGGATTCCATCCAACAGAGTCTGGGCTCACCAATTCCCGCCAGTGTCCGAAATGTGGGCTCACTGGTGCCGCCGAGAGCCGCAAGTGCAGCTGCGGCTTCATTTTTGAGGCACCTCGGGAGCGCCGCAACAAGTTCCTACGGTTGTTTGGCCTATGACCGCGGACCCAGTCGACAAGGCGAAGATATGCATCGAGTTCGAGTGGACTGTTGTGGGAGAGGTACAGCTAACACGTGATCGCTTGAGGTTTCCTTCCGTGAATCCAATCCCGGGGATTTACATGTTCAGCGTGACGGCGGCGGGGCCGTGCCCCGCGGAGTGTGTAAAAAGGGTCACCCTATCAC
>DAIUFO010000121.1:4178-9425 GCA_036844545.1 Chloroflexota bacterium | reverse complement strand
TGGCTCTTTTACACACGTCCCGGGACGCAGGCGGCGGCGCGGCTGGCTCGTTCGCATACGTTGGTGAAAGCGTTAATCTCCGGCGCCGCTGGAATGCGTATCAAAACCCGCATCTGAGTCACAAAACAGATTGGTCTAACGAGGCTATCCTAAAGGCCCTCCTTGAGAGTGGGAACCAGGTAACAGTCGCGGTCATATATGCGGCACAGGCTGCTCGACGGTAATCGTTTCCGTCTAGAGCTGCCAAACATGGCGGCGAGGCGCCTCGTAGAGGCAGCAGTGATCGCATCCCTTCAACTTCGAGGGGTGAAAGCGGTTATGAACTTCCCTGACGACGCCCCGATCACACTCGATGCGATCGCCTGAAGCACGCCCACATTTTGAGGTACACGGAGAGGGAGCAAAGGCCCTCGCGCTGTTCACCAACAATAGCGTCTAGGGTGTGGGCAGAGGGCGGGACTGGCTTAGCTCAGCTATCGGTAGCGCGCGATCTCACACCGCCGAGAGCCAGACGCTTCTTTGCCTTCACAGAACTTGACACAACTGTGCAGCCTATCATACCTTGGAGGGCTGCCCATTATGTCTGGCGTTTGCGCCCCATTTTGCTTCTAAACGTCGGATCGAGCCATGGCCGCCCGGAGCACGCGGAAGTGGAGCGCGGGCCAACGGCGAGGTGGCCGCGGAGACGGTGGCGTACATCGTCTGCCACGCGCTGGACCCGGCCACGGCGGAGTACAACTTGGGCTACATCCGCCAGCTAGACCAAGGACCGGAAAGAGCGCCTCAGAGGATGTGATGGAGCTTGCCCCGGCGTAGGCCATGCTTTAGCGACTATGAACCTTGGGACGTGCCAGCAACAGCCCATCAAAAGATAGTTGGTCGGCTCTCTGGAAGTTCGAATTTCAGCGTATAACTTGGCGCTTTTTGGTCAACGTGATGAGCTTGCGATCACACCGCTAGGGCTCCCATGCTTGGGAAGCAGACACTCTGCCAACCGAGCTACACCCGCGGGGAGTTGTGATCCGGAGACGCCCTACATGTAGGGCGTGAGCAGCGCGGCAAGTTCTTTGAGAAACTCATGATCGGTCGGTCGGACGCCAACGTTGACTTTGACAAGCTCTGTGAGCTGCTGCGTTAGCTCGGATTCGATGAGCACGTGAGAGGTGACCGCCTGCATAATGGTCATGCGTGTCTGACCTGATCAGCAGCATCAACCTCGTTTCGGTGCTCGGCGGCATCCTTGGCGGCCTGATCGGCACGCTTGTCTTCCTCACGCCCGGCTGGATTCTGTCCACCGTGTATAGCCGCGGGCTTCAAGGCCCCTCGTTATCGGACCGGGCGTTCGTTGCCGTCACAACCTTTGGCGGGCTGATTGTCCATATGCTTGCCCTGCCCTTCACGATCTGGCTTGGCGCCCGCATTGTCACTGGCGGCGTGGCAGGCCAGTTGGGCTGGCTGTGGCTCTGGTCGCTGGGTGTGCTCATCATCATTCCAGCGCTACTGGGGGCGGGCTTCAGCTTTCTGTCCGACGTAGCCGACAAAGCACGGCCCGAATGGTTGAGGAGCTTCTTGAGACGGCTTGGCATCTCGTCCTCGGTGCGCACAGCAGACGCTTGGACCTGGCTCTTCAGGGGTCTGCGCGAAGGAGCGTTCTTCCGACTCAAGCTGAAAGATGGCAGTTGGCGATTAGGGAAGTTTGGCGACAGATCTCTCGCCTCATCCGACCCGTCTCTTCGAGATATTTACCTGGAGGAGCAGTGGCACGCCGACGCCGATGGCTGGTTTGTTGCGCGGTATCCTACGAGCGAGGGAGTCTGGGTCAGCGGGGATCAGATAGTGGATATCGCGATATTTGCCGGCTCTCCGCAAGACGCTAAGGGAGAAGAGAATGCCGATCATCGTCCAGCCTGACGCGACGAAGGGGTTCAAGCCAGATCGTCCAGGCAATCCATTCCCACCCCCCAAGCCGGACTTTCTTGTGCAGCAGCCGCCTGCGGGTGAGTCGGACGATCAACCGAAGCGAGAAGCCCAGCCACCTTCCCCCTAGCCAAGACGGCGGCTGAGCCGTTTCGTCGCGCGCATCCGCTCCGCCGGTGCGGCCGAGGGCGGTCACCAACAATGCGCCCTTGTCTTGAAACGGGCTGATGAGTCGCTTCGACCGCTTGCTTGACACCGCACGGTAACTGGACAAGAATTGGTTCAGGTTTCACGCTCACCGTACAGCGCTGAGGCTGGCCTCCTTGCCAAGGAGACGCTCACGAGCAGCGTGTTCGTTCACGGGGTCATCCAAGCCGATGGGTGGCGCAGGCGCATCGGTTGAGGTTGGGACGAAGGTGGCTGAGGTGGCCCATCGTCTTCGTCTCATGCTCGCCGGCCCCTGGCCGTCGCCTGCCCTCTGGCCGCACTTCGGTGCCCGGCTCGGGGGGTTGGGAGGCCACGGACGGCTCCCTACTTGGCCAGCTTCTGCAAGGCGGTGTAGGCGGGACGCGGCGAGTAGTTGGCGTTGAGCACGCCGAAGCCCCATTTCTCATCCGTTTGGGGCACCACCGCCTGGAAGTTAAGGTTCCAAATGAAGATCACGCCCAGCCACGGCCAGTTGGCGCGGGCGTACTTGATAGCGCGCACCATGTAGTCGGCCTGTTGGGCCTCGGTCAGGCCCCGGGCGTACTCATAGCCGGCGGGAGCCTGGGGATTGGCGGCGTAGCCGCTCTCGGTGGCCCACATCTTCTTGTCGCCGTCACCGGCCTGGACCATGATGTTGTGGTAGTCCTCGGCTCGCCGGAAGAAAAAGCTGGGGTGAGTCGAGAAGTTGGCCTGGGTGTGGTTGGCCACGTTCTCCTCAGGCGGATTGGCATAGCCCTCGGGATGGGCGCCCAGCACGTCGAAGTAGCTCTTCACCGAGCCGCCCTGATAGGCGTACATCTGCTGGAGGTAGGTCGCGTCGTCTAAGGCGATGTTCGGATCGTTCACGCCGGTAGGCGTCGGCGCGCCCGAAACGACAGTAATCGTCGGATCGAGGGCTTTAATGGCGGGGTAAGCCGCCTTCAGCAGCTCGACGTATTGGCCGGCATCGATATGACCCGCGCCGACTTCCGCGGCGAAGTTCTGCTCGTTCCAAATCTCGTAGGCCTGCACCCGCCCCTTGAAATGGGTAACCATCTGAGTCAGGAAGGAAACGAAGTCGGCAGGCGCTTTGGGAAAGTGCGCGCCAGGGTTCGACGCCCAGCCAGGCGCCGCCACCACGCTGAACATCATTTTCAGGCCAGCCTGCGAGGAGGCGTTGGCCGCGGCGTCGAGCTGACTCCAATCGATGGCGGCGTCCGGAGCCGGCTGCAGGCCATCCCAGCGAACCTGCTGCGTGAGCCAGCCAAAGCCAGCCTCTTTGGTGGCCTTCACCGTTTGGTCGGCCTGGCCGGCGACGACCTGGGCGGCGAAGCCGTAGTTGGGACTGAGTGGCTGCGGGCTGCCGCAGGCGGCGGTTAGAATAGCGAGCGCGAGGACGAGGCTAAGCGGCCCCGGCAGCCGCCGGAGGCTGCTTTGTTTCCAAGACAACACGCCTAAGGGTAACGACGTGGGAGCTGAAAGTTTCCCCAGCAGCTTGCTGGCGGCGGCCAGGACCTCGCCGCCCCCATTGAGGGGAACGCACTCTCGCTGACGATGAAGTACATTCAAAAAGCGATGGCTCACGGCGTGGCTGATCCTTGCCCACAGCCGGCGCCATCCGGCCCGGCCAGCTTCTGGGGACGGCTGAAACTGGTTGGCTTGATCGTCGTGGGCATCATCCTCGCTGCCCTGGGCGGGATAGGCGTGGCCCTGGGTCTGATGCAGTCTCCCTCGGGCTAGCCCGCGCCTTCCTGTTCGAGGCTAAATACCCTCAACCGGGCAGGCCACGTCCAGCAGAGCAGGGCCGTCTTGGGCCACGGCTTCGCGGACGGCCGCTTCCAGCTCGGCCGGCTGGGTCACTCGCCGGCCATAGATGCCGAAGGCGCTGGCCAGCTCGGGGAAGTTGGGCAGCACCAGCTCAGTGCCGATAATCCGGCCGCCGTGATGGAGTATCTGGTCGCGTTGCATGCCTCCGTAGGCGCATCCGTTATGGCGAACAGCGGATGGCCGGACACGCCGAAGATGTATTCGACGCCCGCTTCACGCAAGAACCGAGCAAGCAATTGGGCGACGGTGAGCTTCATGGGCCGCCAGTATACGCTCGCGACTTCATGTAGGATGCGGCCATGAGCACGGCCGGGCCACTCCTGGGCAGCGACATCATCCGGGAAGTCAAACGAGCAGGCATACGATTCGTGGGCGGCATCAGCGGTTTGGAGTAAACGCCATGGTACATGACTACATCCTGGTCGATAGGCTCGAGGGCGGGGTGGGAGTGGTCACCCTCAACCGGCCCGAGGTGCTCAATGCGCTGAGCAGCGGCCTGGTACACGAGCTGGACGAGGCCCTCATGGCACTGGACGGCGATCCCAGCATTGCCTGCATCGTGGTCACCGGCGCCGGCGAGAAAGCGTTTTCGTCCGGAGCGGACATCCACGAAGCCGTGGCCCGCGGCCGCGAGGAGGGACACCTCACGGAATTCGGCTGGCAGCGCGCCAACCTCAGAAAACCGACGATCGCCGCGCTGAATGGGCTGGTCTACGGCGGAGGCACGATGATCGCCTGCGAGCTGGACATCCGTGTCGGCTGCGAGCGGACCCGCTTCCGCTTCCTACAGTCCTCGGTCGGCCGCCTGGGCCCCACGTGGACACTGCCGCTGATCGTCGGCTTGCCGCGGGCCAAAGAGCTGCTGTTCACGGCGCGCGTCGTCGGCGCCGAAGAGGCCCTTCAGATGGGCCTGTTGAACCAGCTCGTGCCTTCCGACAAGCTGCTCGAAACGGCGCTGTCCATGGGCCGGCAGATCGCCGGCAACAAGCCTGAGGCGGTGCAAGGCATCAAGCAGCTCATCGGCGAGCACGTGGGCCGAAGCTGGACGGAGATGCTGGAGGCGGAGCGCGGCTACCGCACCAACCTGGAGCCGCCGCCGCCGACCGAAGCCTTCAAGGATTTCCTGGCAAGCAAACGCCGGAGGCGGGCCGGATGATACTATCCGGCATTCCAACCCGGGAGGTCGCCGTGGCCCGTGCTCCGTATCTCGGCTTCTTGCTCGCGGCCGCCGTCATGGCTGGCTGCGGGTCGGCGCCGGCCGCCAGCCCCAGCGCCGCGGCGGCCAGCCAGGCGGCGTCCTCCGGCGCGGCGCTGGGG
>DAIUFO010000121.1:0-4168 GCA_036844545.1 Chloroflexota bacterium | reverse complement strand
GGCCAGCGCTAGGCCGGCAGGCTCCGGCGCGCCGGCGACGAAGCCGGCGGCCAGCGGGGCGGTGAACCTCGGCTACGTTTCGCCGGCCAGCCCCTTCCTGTGGGAGATCGTCGCTTACAAGCAAGGCCTGTTCCAGAAATACGGCCTCACAGTCAACGAGCCGGTGTTCGTCGGCGGTACGCCGCGCCTGGGCGGGGCGCTGGTCGGCGGCACGTTCGACGCGGCCGGCGTGGGCTTTGCCGCGGCCATCGACGCGACTGCCGCGGGCGCACGCCTGGAGGCTATCGCTTCGCAGAGCAACTCATCGTCGTTCATGCTTGTCCTGCCGCCGGGATCGCCGATCAAAAGCCCCAAGGACCTCAAGGGCAAGACGATAGCCGTGTCGCAGATCGGGGACTCGGCCGACGAGTTCCTGACCACGCTCTTGACCAGAAACGGGTTGAGCCGCGACAAGGATGTCCACGTCACGCAGACCAGCTCTACCCCCAACACGCTCACCCAAACCATGGCCAAGTCTGTCGACGCCGGCTCGATGTCTTCGACCTACGCCTTCAACGCGCGCAGCAAGGGCGGCACCATCCTGGCCACGGCGCGTGACCTGAACATGCTCGACCTAGGAGGGCCGGTGCTGGTCCGCAAGGATTGGGCAGAGTCGCACAGAGACCAGGTGCTGGGCCTGCTGAAGGGCATGCTGGCGGCCAATGCCCTCTATCGCGCCAGCGAGCAGCAGGGTCTCAAGGTCATGCAGGACAGCGGCTGGTTCAACGACGTTCCGCCGGAGGTGCTGTCGGCGATCTGGCAGGACGACAAGAAGTACAACCTCGACCTTCCTCTCGTCGGCGACGCCGAGGCAAAATCGCTTGTGGAGCTCGAGAAAGAGCGCGACCCGAAGATCGCCAAGGTCGACGTGGCCACGCTGTACGACAACTCCTACCTGCAGGAGCTGGTCAAGAACGGCTTCGTCAAGTCAGTCTTCCCGGACTTCAAAGGCTTAGCCTACAGGGTGTGAAATAATCGCCGCCTGATGGCTGGCCTGCCGAGCGGCGGCGCCCTGGAAGGAGTGCGCGTCCTGGACCTTGCGGACGAGAAAGGCTTGCCGTGCACGAAGTTCCTGGCCGATCTCGGCGCCGACGTGGTCAAGATCGAGAAGCCAGGCGGCGACGAGAGCCGCACCCGTCCGCCCTTCGCGGGCGACGTGCCCCACCCCGAGCGCAGCCTCTACTTCCTCCATTACAACTCGAACAAGCGAGGCATCACGCTCGATCTCGAGAGCCCCGATGGCCAGGCCTTATTTCGCCGGGTGGCGGCCACGGCCGACGTGCTGGTCGAGACCTTCAACCCCGGCGCCATGGACGCCTGGGGGCTCGATTACGCGTCGCTGGCGAAGCTGAACCCCGGCTTGATCGAGTGCTCGATCACGGTCTTCGGCCAAACCGGTCCTTACCGTGACTACAACGGCGACGAGCTGATCGCCTTTGCACTGGGCGGGCTGATGGCCATGAGCGGCGACCCTGGCGGGCCGCCAATTGTTGCGCCCGGCGATCTCGCTTCGGGCATGGCCTCGATGCACGCGGCGCTGGCGATTGAGGTGGCGCTGTTCCACCGCCAACGGACAGGTCGAGGCCAGCAGATCGACGCTTCGCTCGCCGAGGCAGCGACACACATCGGCAACTACGTGGTGCCGTTCTACTCCTATCACAAGGAGAAGCCGGTCCGCACCAGCCACAAGGAGCAGACCTTTGAGCTGCACGACGTATATCGCTGCAAGGACGGCTGGGTGCGGCTGTTCATCCTGCCGCGAGACCATTGGCTGGCCTTGCTGGAGTGGATCGGCAACCCGCCCGAGCTGTCCGACCCCGTCTTCGAGGACCAGCACATGCGGCGCGAGAACAGCGACCTGATCAACCCCTACATCGAGCAGCTGTGCCAGCGCTACAGCAAGCAGGAGCTGTACCTGGAGGGCCAACAGCGGCACCTGGCCATCACGCCTATGAACAACCCAGCGGAGTTCGTGGACAGCCCCCAGACGAAGGCGCGCGGCTTCTTCGCCGAGGTGGAGCATCCTGTTGTGGGCAAGTACATGCAGATCGGGCCGATGCACCGCTACGGCGAAGCGTCGCACCAGGTGCATCGGGCCGCGCCGCTGGTTGGCGAGCACAACGAAGAGATCTTCACGGGCGAGCTCGGACTGACACGTGAGGACATGCTCGCGCTGCGGGCCGGAGGCGTAATTTGAGTCCTACGCGGACGGCGAACTCCTACGCGGAGTCCTACGCGGACGGCGCGTGGAGGACAGCTTGAGCGCACTGCCACTGGAAGGCATCCGGGTAGTAGAGCTGTGTACCGGCGCGGCGGGCCCGACGGTCGCCAAGAGCCTGGGCGAATATGGCGCCGAAGTGCTGCGCATCGAGACGCGCGATAGGCCGGACACGCACCGTGGCGGCGCCAACAAAGCCCGCTGGAACAAGTCGCCAAGCTTCGTGAAGCTGCACCGGAACAAGAAGAGCGTGACCATCAACATGCGCACCGAGCGCGGCAAAGAGCTGCTGGCCGACCTCATCCGCCACAGCGACGTGGTGGTCGAGAACTTCAGCCTGGGCGTGGTCGACCGCTGGGGCTTCACCTACGAGCGCATGCGCGAACTCAAGCTGGACGTCATCCTGATCAGCCTCAAGGGTCTGGGCAACACCGGGCCATACGCCAGCCACGTCACCTGGGGCCCCAACCTGCTGTGCCTGTTTGGCCTCACATACCTGTGGAACGACCCCAATTCCGACGCGCCCACAGGCGAGTCGCGCGTCCAGCACCCGGACTTCATGTCGGGGGTGGCGGGCGCGGCGGCGGTAATGGCCGCGCTGCTGTACCGGGACCGGACGGGTAAGGGCCAATACATCGACGGCGCCCAGATCGAAGCCGGCGCCTACCTGCTTGGCCCGTATTACCTCGACTACATCGTGAACGGCCGGATCGCCGGCCCCAGCGGTAACCGCTGCGCCGGGGCAGCGCCGTACGGCTCCTACCCCTGCGCAGGCGAAGACAAATGGTGCGCCATTTCGGTTCGCAGCCAGGATGAATGGCAGCGCTTCTGCCAAGCCATCGACAATCCGGCCTGGTGCTCGGACGAGCGCTTCGCGACGCCGCCAGCCCGGCAGCGCAACCTCGCCGAGCTCGACCGGCTGATCGGCGAGTGGACGGCCCAGCACACGGCCGGAGAGGTGATGGATATCCTGCAGACAGCCGGTGTGGCGGCGGCGCCTATCCAGGACGTGGAGGACCAGCTCCGGAATCCGCACTTCGCCGCTCGCGGGCTGTTCGTGTCGCTGGACGAGCCGGAGATGGGGCCGGTGCTGACGGAGTACCCGCCGGTGCGTATGTCGGAAACACCCGCTCAAATCCGCGCCCACGCACCGCTGCTGGGCGAGCACACCGAGCAAGTGCTGCACGACGTGCTGGGCATGGACGACACAGAGATTGCACAACTCACGGAGGAGGGCGTCCTCCGCTGATCCACATCAGTTCGTAGGAGAAACCGAGTGTCCGACGTCGTGCTGTTCGAGAAGCGCAACAAGGTCGCATACGTCACCATCAACCGCCCGGAGCGGCGCAACAGCCTCAACGCCGAGGTGCGGCGTATGCTGGCCCACGCCTGGCGAGAGATCCGGGACGATCCCGATATCTGGCTGGGCATCGTGACCGGCACAGGCCAAGAGTCCTTCTGCGCCGGCGGCGACCTCGCCGAGAACCTGGCCAAATCCAAGGGCGAGGTCCATCCGCCCGAGTACGACACCTACGAGGGCCGGGCCGAGCAGAGCTACACCAAGTACCTGCGCGAGGTTGGCTTGAACAAGCCGCTCATCGCCGCCATCAATGGCTACGCGGCGGGCGGCGGCTTCGGTTTGGCCCTGAACTGCGACATCCGCTTGTGCTCGGAGAACGCCAAGTTCGGCGCTTCCGAAGTGCGCTGGTCGCACATGGCCGGCGGGCAGGCATTCATCCTGCCGCGCACGGTGCCGCTCGGTTGGGCCTTCTGGCTGTGCCTGACCGGGCAGTTCATCGACGCCCAAACGGCTTACAACATCGGCATCGTGCAGGGCGTTTACCCCCCGGACAACCTCATGGAAGAAGCCACCAAGCTGGCGGACATCATCAACGCCAACGGCAAGGTCGT
>DAIUFO010000120.1:0-10334 GCA_036844545.1 Chloroflexota bacterium | reverse complement strand
GAGGAGATCGAGGAGCGCACCGACCTCAGCGACGGGCAGAAGCGCAAGCTGCTGCACGACAATGCCGTCGCGTTCTACGGCGTGTAGGGGGCCATTGCAAGCCAGGCAGCCCGTGCTATGGTGGCAAGCGCTGATCCGCGCAAGGAGGACTTGAACGTTGCCGAAGAGTTTGCGCTCGCACCTGGAGGAGCTGCGCCGACAGGGTCTGGGAGCCCTGGAGATCGACGAGCGGCTCGACTGCCGCACTCACGATCTCGCCGCGCTGGCCAAGCGCCTCGAAGACATGGGCAACCGCCGCCCGCTGCTGTACACCAACACGCTGAACCAGCTCGGTGCGCCGTCGCAGTTCCCGCTGCTGATGAACACCTTCGCCACGCGCGCCCTGTGCGCCGCGGCGCTGGACCACCCGGCGGCCGACTACGGGATGGGCCTCACCCACCATTACGCCGAGCTTGCCAGCACGCACGGCGAAAAGGTGGTCATCCCCAGGGGCGAAGCGCCGGTGAAGGAGTGCGTCTGCGCAGAGTCGGAGATCGACTGCCGCAAGTTCCCCATCCCCTACTGCCACGAGAAGGACGTCGGACCGTACTTCGTGATGAGCAACATCATGAAAAGCCATGACGGCTTCTACGACGCCACGATGACTAAGAACCTGATCTACGGCCCCAAGCGGCTGTCGGTGTCGGCGCACTGGCACCACCACCTGATGCGCATTTATGAGGAATACGAGAAGAAGGGCGAGCGGGCGCCCATCGCGATCGTGGTCAGCCACCATCCGGCCTTCTTTCTTGGCATGTGCGCGCTGTCCGACTGGGCCAACGACGACTACGGCACCATCGCCGCATGCATGCAGGAGCCCCTGCGACTCACCGCTTCGGAGACGTGGGGCGACAAGTTCCTGGTCCCGGCCGACGCCGAGCTGATCATCGAGGGTGAGATCATCCCGGGCGAGCGCGACTGGCAAAACCCCTTCGGCGAGATCTCAGGCCACTACCAGGAGCGCATGCAGGTGCCGGTGATGGAAGTGACGGCCGTGACCCATCGCAGCGACGCCATCTTCCAGCACATGCTGCCCGGCTACCCCGAACACTGGAACCTGGGCGGACTGCCCAAGGAGGGCACCGTCTGGGCGCAGCTCAAGGCCAAGTTTCCCAGCCTGCAAGCGCTGCACCTGCCCGACTCCGGCTGCGGCCGGTTCACGCTGGTGATGTCCTTCAAGGACCCCAAGCCGGCCGACTTCCGGGTGGCCTCGCTGATGGCCTTTGCCGACATGCCGAACCTGAAGATCAGCATCGGCGTGGACGAGGACATCAACGTCTTCGACGAGCGCGAGGTCATGTGGGCCGTGGCCACGCAGACGTGGTGGGACAAGGACCTGGAGACTGTCGAAGGCGTGCAGTCGTTCCGGCCCTGGCTGGGCGGCACGGTGGCCATGATCGACGCCCGCCGGCCCAAGATCGAGGACTTCCCCGAGCGCAACCGCATGCCAGCCGAGGCGCTGGCGCGGATGGAGAGCCTGGCGAGAGCCCTGATCGCGAAAGCGCGCTAAGGACGCCCTCTTCCTTGGCCCTTCTGCAGCTTCGTTCAGCACCGCCGAATTTTGGAGAGCTGGCTGCCGGCGCCCGGTACGCCGCGAGGCTCCTATTCCAGCCGGCGCTCGAAAAGCTCAGGAGTTAACCCGTGACGATGAATCAATCAGCGTTGGGGCGGCGACGTTTCCTCCAGGTCGCACTGGGGTCGTGTGGGCTGCTGGCTGCGAGCTCATTGCTGGGCGCCTGTGGGGGAACGGCCGCTCCGGCAGCCACCTCGAGTGGCGCTGCGCCGGCTTCGGCAAGGACCGCGGGCTCGGTGGCCGCGTCGGCCGCAACGGGGGCTCAATGGGAGCAAACCTGGAATCAGTGGCAGGCCGCGGCCAAGCAGGAGCAGACGGTAGTTGTGCTCGGTCCGCCCACACCCAAGTTGCGCCAAACCCTTCCCCCGGCGGTGAAGTCCAAGCTCGGACTGACCATACAGTACACCGGCCAGGGCGGCAGCGATTTTGTCGCCAAGCTGGCCACCGAGCGCGCGGCCGGCACATACACGACTGACGTGGTGGTAGCCGGAGCCGGTTCGATGTTCCAGGGAGTGGCTGCCAGCGGCAAAATCGACAACGGCGTCATGGGCATGCTGGCCCCGCTGAAGCCGCAGCTCTTGCTGCCGGAGGTCACCGATCCGTCCAAGTACCAGGAAAACAAGCTGTGGTTCGTCGATCCCCAGGGGCAGTATGTGCTGCGGATCGTCAACTTCACCGCGGCCAACATCGCGGTTAACACCACTGTGGTGAAGCCAACGGACATCAAGCGCTGGCAGGACTTGCTGAGCCCGGCGTACAGCGGCAAGATCGTGATGTACGATCCGTCGACATCGGGCGCAGCGGTAGCTCCCACTACCCTCCTGTGGAAGACCTTCGGCGCTGACTTCGTGAAGAAGCTGCTCGTCGATCAGCAGCCGTTCATCAGCCGCGATCATCGCCAGAGCGCAGACCTGTTGGGCAACGGATCCCGCCCGGTGTCGTTGTTCCTGCAGCAGCAAGCGCTCAGCAGCGCCCAGCAGCAGGGCTTGCCCATCGCGGCGCTGCCAGCCTTAGCCGATTTGCCCGCCCAAGTCTCAGGCGGTTTCGGCTTTGTGGGGCTCATGGACCATGCGCCTCATCCGAACGCGGCCAAGGTGTTCATCAACTGGATGCTGTCTCGCGAGGGCCAGCAGGTGTGGCAGGACGCCCAGCAGGAAAATTCGACCCGCCTCGATCTGAGCAGCGCCGGCTATCCTGACTGGTTCAAGGGCAGCGTGCCCAAGCCAGGGGAAAAATACGTCGACGTCCACGCCTGGGATTTCATCCTGACGGACGAGCCAGTTGTCCAGAAGGCTGTCCAGCAGATGCTCGGACGTCATTAGTGGTCAGCTATGGGGGATAAGGACTGGCGCGCCAGGAGCATCAAGCTCAGCTTTTACGATTACTGGCTGGAGCTGGAGAACATCCCCGTTTACCGCGGCAATTTCGTCGAGAACGTCTACACACTGCCGCTTGGGGACTGGCCGAGGCTCGGTGGGAAGGGCGCTTATCTGTCGCTGGCCAACCAGCAGGTAACGAACGGCTTCGTCGTCGAGATCGCGCCGGGTGGCGAGTTGAAACCCGAGCGGCACTTGTTCGAGAAGATCGTCTATGTGCTCAGCGGAAATGGCGCCACCCAGGTTTGGCAGGATGGGGGGAAGCGCCTCACGTTCGAGTGGCAGTCAGGCAGCTTCTTCGCCATACCACTCAACGCGCACCACCAGCACTTCAATGGCTCGGGCTCGGAACCGGCCCGGCTGATGGCGGCGACCACTGCGCCGGAGGCTCTCAACCAGTACCACAACCTCGACTTTGTGTTCAACAACCCGTTCGTGTTCGACGATCGCTTCGATCCCGAAGAGAGCGACTTCTTCACCGGCGAAGGTCATTCCTGGGGTACGCGCAGCTGGGAAACGAACTTCGTGGCCGACGTGCGCGCGTTCGAGCTGGAGGCATGGGAAGCTAAGGGAGCGGGCGCACGGCATATGCGCTTCGTCATGGCTGACAGCGTCTACGGCTGCCATATTCACGAGCTGTCCCCGGTGACGTATGTCCAGGCGCACCGCCATGCCGCCGGCGCCATGATACTGGTGCTGTCGGGCAATGGCTACGAAGTCATGTACGTGAAGGACGGGCCGCGGCAGCGGTATGAGCTGAAGCCAGGCGCGATCATCTCACCAGGCACTGGGATGTATCACCTGCACGCCAATCCCAACGCTGAGCCGCTGCGGCAGATCGCCTTCAGGGGCGGCGGGTTCTCGCTTTACGGCGCCGGCGTGGGCGGGCCCGAAGCGCACATGTCGGAGCTGGTGCCGTACGAGCAAGAGGATCCGGCGGTGCACGAGGAGTTCTACCGCGAATGCCGCTCGCGCGGGCTGGAGCCGGTGTTGATGCCAATCAAACAAGGGCCCGGCTAGCGACGGAAGCCGGCAGCGAGGTCGCGCGGCTGCCCCGCGGCCGGTCCGTGGGGAAGCCTTCTCCGCCGCGGGCTGCGTTGCGTGGAGACAGGCTTGCGGTGTTGGGCTGCTTTGTTCTCATTGCCGCCCTGGTTGGGGCGCCAATATGGCAAGTGGCCGTTAACAGCTTCAACACCTCGACCATCGGCCAGAGGCCCACCTATGGCTTTGGCAACTGGACGGCCGCGTTCGAGCGCCCGGTGTTGTGGGCGGCAATTGGCAACACGCTGGCGCTGGGCGCAGTGCGGACGGCCATTGCCCTGCCTGTTGCGCTGGTTCTGGCCTGGCTCATCGCGCGGACTGACATGCCTGGCCGCGGCGTCTTCGAGATCCTGTGCTGGCTCGGCATTTTCCTGCCGACGCTACCGCTGGTATTCGCCTGGATCCTGATGCTGGATCCGCAAATGGGGCTGGTGAATACGCTGCTGCACAAGGCGATCGGCGTTGCGCCGTTCAACATTTACAGCTTCTGGGGAATCACCTGGGTTCACTTGGCCAGTTATGCCCTGTACTACCCGGTAGTCCTGCTGCTGCCGTTCTTTCGGCGCATGGCTCCGGCACTCGAGGAGTCGGCCCGTACGAGCGGAGCCAACTACGCTCAAACGCTCATCCGCGTGACCGCGCCGATCCTGGCTCCGGCAGTGTTGGGCGTCGGCATCCTGGCCTTTGTGCGCAGCCTTGAGAGCTTCGAAGTTGAGCTGGTGCTGGGCCTGCCGGCCAAGCTGTACGTGTATTCGACCCTGATCTACGATCTCACCCGCGAGCAGCCGCCGCTATACGGGCAGGCGACTGTGCTGGGCCTCACGTTCCTGCTGTTGCTGCTGGGCTTGGCGCTGCTGCTGCAGTCGTACCTGCGCGGCCGCAACTTTGCCACGGTAACAGGCCGCGGCTTCTCCACGACCCGGTCCTCGCTTGGATCATGGCGCTACCCCGTCAGCGCCGTGTGCTTTCTGTACGTAGGCGTGACCACGGCGCTGCCGATGACGCTGTTGGTGATCGGCTCGTTCATGCGGCGCTATGGCTTCTTCAATCTACCCCAGCCCTACACCGCGGCGCACTGGCAGGAGCTGTTCGCCGACCCAGCCTTCCTGGACTCGATCCGCAACACCGTGGTGATTGCGTCGGCCGCGGCGATCATTGTCGTTGTGTTGTACTCGGTGATTGCCGTTACGACGGCGCGCTCCAGCCTGCTGCTGGCGCGGGCGACCGATCTGCTGGCGTGGTTGCCATGGGCGGTGCCCGGCATCCTGCTGAGCCTGGCGACGCTGTGGTTGATCCTGGCCACACCGCTCCGCACTGTGCTGTTGGGCTCGTTGAGCGGCATCATCCTGGCCATGGTCATCAAGAGCAGCCCTATCAGCACGCAACTGTTCAAGGCTTCTATCCTGCAAATCGCCACTGAGCTGCCGGAGAGCGCCGCGATGTCCGGCGCGCGTTCGTTCACCATCTACCGGCGCGTGCTGCTGCCGCTCATTGCGCCAACGGCGGTGACGGTAGGGGTGCTCACGGCCTTGACAGCCAGCCGCGACATTGCCACACCGGCCCTGCTGTACACGGATTCCACGCGACCGGCGGCCATCCTGATGCTGGAGTACGGCCTTAACCAGGAATTCGAACGGGCCGCGGCGATGGGCGTGCTGCTGGTGGTGTTCGCCGTCGCTGTGACGCTGGGCGCACGGCGCATGGGTCTGAAGCTGGGCGGCTAAAAAGGGAGCTTGCGGCTAGGGTCGGGGACGCCTGGGAATGGCTGGGTGGCCGTAGACGCTCGGGTCGGGGTCGGCCAGGCGGCGCAACTTGCGCAGCACTGCCGCGGCGCCGGCCACGGCCGCCAGCAGCATGACGGCTCTAGCCAATCGGATCATACTTGCCTGGCCCGGTTTGACCGCGCAGCATCCATTTCAAGTAGGCCTGGTAACCAAAATAGCCAAGGACGACGCTCGCTGCCAGCGAGAGCAGGCCGCCGCAGATTCGCCACAGCATGGTCACGCTCTCAGCTCAGAATACCGGCCAGATCGTCGGCCGTACGCTCCGGACGGGCGCCGTCCTGGGTTCGGACGTGTGTCTCGATGTACTTGCGCAGATCCACGATCGAACGGTCTGGCCGGTACAGCCGTTCGGGCGCCGTGTAATCAAAGTCGGAGATGATGGCTTCGTCCTGCCCGTTGAACATCATGTGGAATACCCAGCGGTGCCATAGCCAGTAGTGAGCCTTGAATGCCGCGGCCCGCGCTCCCTGGTAGGGCCCTGCGAACACCTGGAAATTGCGGGTGGTGGTCGCGTCCACGGGAACGGCCCAGCGGATGTGCGCGTAGTAGAAATAGCGATTGTGGATGATGCAGGGCATGTGGAACTGGTTGCCGAAGGGCCGGCGGTGCTCGGGCTTAGGGTCGATCTCCGCCAGCTTGCGGCGCAGCCAGCTATGCCGCGGCCAACGCCCGACTACCGGGTAGTTCTCCTCGCTCTTGCCAGGCTTGCCATCGCCCGAGCGGAGGTAGGGTCCGACGATCTGGCTCTCCTTGACGTTTGTCCAGGCCGGCTGAAGCGCCATCCCGGTGCGCCAGCGCAGGCTGTTGCGATGCACGTAGGGGGCGTGGCCGGCATCGTAGCCGTTCTCGACGGCGGCGCGCCAGTTGGCCCTCCACACCGAGACCACGGTCTGGATGGTCCAATCCGGTCGCAGCACTTCGTCGGGGACGTCTTCCTTTAGTGGTGGCGGCGTGCCAGACCCCATGTAGACGAAGACGATGCCGTGGCGCTCCTCGACGGGATACGTCTGGACGCTTGTGCCCTTCTTGCCTGGAATGGGCGAATCGGGCCCGTCCGTGAGCGCCGCCACGCAGCGGCCGTCGCTGACGTCGTACGTCCAGCCGTGATAGGCGCAGGTGATCGTCCCTTCTGTGAGACACGCGCCGTGGGACAGCGGCATGCCACGATGGGCGCACAGATCGTGCAGCGCATGCACCTGGTTTTTGGCGCGGATGAAAACGAGGTTCTCGCCCAGCATCTTGATCGCCTCCGGCTTCTTGCCGAGATGCCGGGACAGCAGGGCCGGGTACCAGTAGGGCCGAAAACCCAATTCGGCCGCGGCGTACAACGGCCCGCGGGTGGTTTTGGGGCGCGCCTTCGCGGCCTGCGCGGCATTGAGGAGGGTTTCGATCATTCATGACCCCCTAGGAAAGACGCGACGACCCTGGCGAACTCCTCGGGATGCTCGGTGGCGACGAAGTGGCCTGTGTTGCCGCCCCACATGTAGACGCGGACGTCCGGGATGCGCTCCAGGTCGTCCCACATCTCCTCGGCCGGGATCATCCCATCTTTGTGCCCCCAGGTGACCAGCACGGGCGCTTGGAGCTTGGGCAAGAGATCCTTCAGGTTAGGGTCGTTGGAGCGACCGGAGAACTCGCGGCGGCTCTCCAGGTGGCCGGGCGTCAGAGCCATCTTCAAGCGGGCGTCGACCATCTCGGGCGTCCGGAACTCTGCGCGCGGCGTGAAGTGGCTCATCATCAGCACCATGTTCTCGCGCACCGGATTCTGAGCGAACGTTGCCAGCGACTTCAGGCCGTCGCTCTCGGTATGGGCCCCGGCCGCGAAGGCCTGAATGACGATCTTGCCGATTCGGTCGGGGAACTCTATGCCAAAGCGCAGGGAGGCGCCGCTGAACGCCGAGGAGCCGTAGAGGTGGGCCTTGTCGATGCCGAGCTTGTCCATGAAGTCGCGCTGCAGGGTGGAGCAGAACAGGTCCATGGGCACGCCATTGCGGCTGACCAGCTTCTGTGAGCCGCCAAAGCCCGGCATGTCCATCAGAATCGTGCGGAAATGCTCGGCCAGGTAAGGCAGCGCCAACTTGGTGTTGTCCCAGGCGTTGGCGCCGGGGCCGCCCCCGTGGGTGCAGATCAGCGCCGGGCCGCTGCCGGCCTCGTTGTAGTGGATGTTAATGGCATTGACGTCGATGAAATGGCCGGTCTCTTCTTTGGTGTAGGTTTTCGGCACTGTTTCTCTTCCTCCCCTAATTCAACCGCCAGCAGGCGGCCCTCATGCCCATGATGGAGCCGCGTGATTTGAAATCTTAGTCCATAACCCGCGGGGGATG
The DNA here is from genome assembly GCA_036844545.1 of Chloroflexota bacterium. GTDB lineage: Bacteria > Chloroflexota > JAJPGV01 > JAJPGV01 > JAJPGV01 > DATGVV01. Next base: position 2,197 of record DAIUFO010000120.1, on the reverse strand, counting down.
GCAGCCGTCCAGGCGGGCTAGTCGGCCACTCCGGGGCACAAGGAATGCAGCACAGTTGCTCTCCCGGTCGCGGGAGAGGGAACTACGACCACTCGAAACGGCGGCTGAGCTGAGCTAGGTTCTTGCCGCCGTTGGCGGTGGCCACGATGGTGTCCTCCGGCTGGATGCCGGCCCAGCCGAGCTCGTAGTAGGGCGTCTCGACCTGGAAGACCATGCCCTCCTCGATGGGCGTCGTGTCGCCGGGCGCGAGCAGCGGCATGTCGTAGACCTCGAGGCCGATGCCGTGGCCCACGTGGTTGCGATTGAAGTGCGGGATGCCTGCCTCGCGCACGGCTGAGACAGCGGCGTGGAAGATGTCCGCGGCGGTGGCGCCCGGCTTCATGGCGGCCGCGGCGGCGTCGATGCCGGCCAGGGTGGCGTCCCAGTAACGGATGGCGCGGTCGTCGGGCTGGCCCAGGCTGAAGTTGCGGGCGATGTCCGAGTGGTAGCCGTTGCTGGCCATGATGCCCACGTCGAAGCGGATGACCTCATTCTCGTGCAGCACGCCGTCGCGCTGCATGACGTTGCCCATGCCGCCCCGGCCGCCGAAGCAAATCTGCGAGAACAGCGGCTTGGCGCCGTGGCGGACCACGTACGCCTCCAGCTCAGCGATCATGTCCTGCTCGCGGATACCGGGCCGCGCCACCTTCATGGCCGCGCTGATGGCGCCTTCGTCGACGCGTAAGGCGTCCTCCAGCCGGCGCTGCTCCTCCTCGGTCTTGACGGCGCGGATGCGGCGGAAGAGCTGGTAGCCGGGCACGAGCTTGAGGTCCGGCAGACGCTGCATCAGCGCCTGGTAGGTCTCCAGGAACAGGCCGCGCTCGTCGTAGGCCAGCGTGCCCGTCGTGAGGCCGGCGGCTTCCAGTGCGGACGCCAGTGCTTCGACGGCGTTCGCTTTCTTCAGCTCGGGGTGGTCGATGACGCGGTCCTTCACCGCCGCGGCGACGTCGTCGAGCTGGGCGCCCTCCTCGACGAAGCGGTAGAACTCGCCGTAGGTAATCAGCTCGGCGCCGGGCGCGGCCGAATTGGCGAAGTTGGCCACCTCGCCGATGCCAGCGGCCAGGATCGGCCTGTCCAAGCGCTCGCGGTGCGCCACGGCAAAGGCCTGGGTCATGCGGGCGCCCCAGAAGAAGCTCTCTACCCATACGTTGGTCAGGTACAGGACGTGCTCGAAGGTCGTGCCCAGCAGGCCGTCGACGCCCTCTTGCTCCATGATGCGCTTGGCGCGCGGGCGGTTCAGCAGCTGGATGTTCATCCCAGGACCTCCATGAAGCGGCGGATGGCGGTGTCCAACGGCCGGCCATGCGGCGGATGGAACAGCACTGTGACGTCCTCGATGCCGAGCGCGGCCACGGCGCGAACTCGCTCGGCCACCTGCTCGGCGCTGCCCCACCAGGTGAAGGCGTCGACCAGCTCCTTGGGCACCAGATGGCCGGAACGGGCCGCTAGGTCGCGGTCCTTCTTGCGCAGGACCTCCTCCAGCTCGGGCGGAACGGCCAAGCCCACGGCGTCGACGAAGCTCTTGTCCGGCCAGCTGGTGGTCAGCAGGCGGGCGACCATGGGGGCCACCGCGTCGCGCGCCCCCCGCGGGTCATCGTCGTCGAGCCAGGTGTCGATGCGGCTGAACAGCTTGACGTCTCTTCGAGTGCGGCCGGACTTGGCCAGGCCGGCGTCGATGCGGCTCAAGGCGTGGCGTACGCCGGGCGGCGTGGCGTAGGTGGCGATCATGACGCCGTCGGCCACTTCGCCGGCCATCTCCAGCACGCGGTTGCCGCGCGAGGCGACGTAAATGGGGATCTCAGGCCTGAGCGGCTGGAAGGTGAGCTTGCCGCCGTGGAACTTGACGTGCTCACCCTCGAGCTGCACGCGCTCGCCGCGCAGCATGCCGCGGACGACCTGGATGGTCTCGCGGATGGCGGTCGCCGGCTTGCGGCGGTCGTAGCCCAGGGCTCCTCCACCTCCGCCGCCGGCGCCCATCAGCAGGACGGCCCGGCCGTGCGACAGCTCGTCCAGCGTGGCGATGGCCACGGCAGTCAGGCCGGTGCGTCCGCCGGCTTGTACGCCCGCAGCGCTTTCGATATAAGCGGTGGTGCTGGAGGTGCCGAGGAAAGAACCGGCGACGATGGCGGTGCTGTCTGCCAGCAGCGCTTTGTTCAGG
>DAIUFO010000119.1:3458-10360 GCA_036844545.1 Chloroflexota bacterium | reverse complement strand
CATCCAGGCTGGTGTGGACATCACGAACGGCCAGACCGCCTGCGTGTGGGTCGAGACGCTGCCTGGCCCGCAGCAGTGCGTGGGCAATTTCCATCTGGGGCCTGGCAACCTGTTCCAAATCATCAGCGCTGAAGGTGCGCCGGACCAGTGGACTGTTCAGGCCATCAATGGCCCCGAGACGTGGCAGCACACCTTAACGTACCATTCGTCGCACACATCAGCTGAATGGGTGGTCGAGCCGACCATGCATTTTGACGGCTCGACCTTGACGCTGCCCACTGCCGACATCAGTTTCTACAAGATGTACGCCATCCTGAACGGGGCCATCACCAGCGCTGGCTGGACGACGCCCACCCTCAACCAACTGATCAATAACCTGGGCCAGCCTCGCGCCAATGGTTGGGCGACCCCCGGCGAGCCCGCAGGCACCAGTTACATTATCCACACGTACGGGAACTAGGCGCAGGAACGGCAGCTGCAGCTGCCCTGCCACGGTTCGCCATGGGGGCTTTCCAAATGGGTGGCCGTGGCGCGCCATGGGCGAGCGAGCGCGTGCCATGTGTGTTTTACACGCGATCATGGGGGGTGATTCATGGCTGCGCGCTGTCCTCGTCACCCGCATTCACACCTGCGCCAGCGCCTGAACCACAGCGCACGATTGGCGCTGGGCTGCTACAGGCAATCATCATTGCCCGATCCATGTGTGAGAGTCAGGGCGGCACATACAGTGGGGGCCACTGCATGGTCCTGCCGCGCTGAGTGCTGCGGTTATATACATGCAATAGATCATCTACACACTACGTCGTAGTCAGATGACGATGCTCTCTCCAACGTTAGGTTCGAGATGCTAGCTCAGGCTCTTCCTACGCTTCCCTCACCTTGCCACGTCTCTTGTTTTCTGCCTGCGTTCCTCGGAGACTGTACCGCTCCGTCTGCCACTGGAAGCTGTATTCATTGTGGTTTTGTCTCTCAACAGTTCCGTCATGGAGCTACTCCGACCCTACACCGCCCGGCACTGGATAGACTGGCGCAGGAAGGACGACTGCAGTGCCTGGTCGAGCTCCGGCCAAGATCATGTCCCGGTTGGCCATCGACATCTTGCGCGATGCTGAACAACAGCCGGATGGTTGGGTCGTCCTTGCGTGGATCGGCGAGGTACCCGTCTACCTCGCCTCGCAGGACGTTCTCAAGGCCGGCCGCAAGGGAATCCCCACTCTCCGCGCCGAATTCCTGCGCTCCATCAGCTGATTGTGGTCAGCGTTGCGGGCCAGCCGAGGCGCCAGTGCAGCCTATATCACACCGTGTAACACCCGCGTAACGCTCGTATAACGCTGCCCTCCCCACCATAGCCCTCAGAGGAACCAAAGACCAGCAGGGACATTTGGCGAGAAGGAGCAACAGATCATGAGGCAGCGGCTATGGCTTTGATCATTGGCTCAGCGTTCCAGTCGGCCAATGGCCACTTCTACCCAATGGGAATTGCCTATGCGCAGGACATGGCCCGTGCCCACAGCTTCGGTGGCCACTCTGGCGCGGTGAGCGGCATCGGGCACATCATGGCTGGTCTAGCAGGCTTTGTGGCTGGCAGCGTGGCGGCCCGTGCCGGCTTTACGGCGGTAGGTTGGCAGTTCGCCATCCTGAGTGCCGTGATGGTGATCTGTATCTTCCTGACGGTCGATCCGGCGTATCAGGCCCGGCGGGCGGAGCGCCACGCTGCGCAGCTTTCCCTAGCCTGAACCAGCTAGTGGGTCACTTCCTATGGCCGCATAGTTGTCACGCGGCCAGCCTCCGCCGTCGGGAAAACGGGCCGACGACCCTGCGTGCGGCAAGCCCGAGGGCATGCCGTCGCCCGTACGCGCGCTGGCGGCTGTTCACTGTTACGCTCATGAATAGGGTAGGGTGCTGGCGCGGTATCCAGGAGTGGAAGGTCGACCGCATACCGTCCGGCGGTTTCCCAAACCGGCACTCACTTCGGCCTACCATCACACAGAGACCCGTTTCCAACACCCCCCACTTCAATTCCGGACGTGACCTTCTCGATCATCCGGCTTACCGACACCGTTCATCTGGCGGTCTGCACTTACCCCGACCCGACCTTCCCAACCATCCGGTATAAGCCCATATCGTTCCCGGACGCGCTCAGCACCTGGAGGCCAAACCCAAGGCCACGCCGTCGATGTTGTCAAGCACAAAGTCCGTCTTGGGGAAGCGGCCCTGATTGGTCGCGATCGGCACTTTGGCGACCAACGTCCGTCCCGCGTCAGGAAACGCCTGGCGCGTCGAGCCATCGCCATAGGCACAGTCGGCGATGGTCTCGGCCCCCCTGCCACTTCCTTTTCAGCCGATCAGCACCTGCCCGCGCATGGCCCGCGCGAAGATGCCTCGCGCCAGCCATGCCATCGCCAGCGTCACCAGCAGCAGCAGGACGCCCAAGGCGCCGACCTCAGGCGCTTTGCCGGTGGTCCACAGGTTCCACACCAGCGTGGCCAGGACGGTGTTGTCCGAAGTCCGCAGTAGCAGCGCCATCGTCACCTCGCGATACGACAGCAAGCTGATGAACAGCCAGGCGTTGAACACAGCGCCGGCCATCAGCGGCAGCACAATCCGGCGCAGGACGCGGAACGGCGACGAGCCGCACACGCGGCCCGACTCTTCGAGCTCGTGGTGGATCTGGAGCATGGCGCTGTTGAGAGTGCGGCTGCCGAACGCCAGATAGGCGATGCCGTGCGCGAGCACGATGATGCCGATAGTGCCGTAGATCGGCAGCCAGCGCCGGTAGACCAGCGCCAGGTAGGCCAGCGCCGCGGCGAAGACGATGTGCGGCACGGCCTGCGGCAGGAAGGCCAGCCCATCCAGCAGTCCTCGAAATGGGAACCGATGACGCACCGTCACCCACGAGACGATGATGCTGAGCGCCGTCGCGATGGTCGGCGCCAGCAGCACCAGGATGGCGGTGTTGATGAATGGCTGCAGGCCGACGTATTGGGGGATGGCGCGGTAATTGGCCAGCGTGAGGTCCTTGAGCGCTGCTAGGGATGGCGCCTCGACGTGCTCCAGCAGGGACACCCACAGCAGTGACAGCAGCGGCACCGCCAGCGCCAGCAGGCCATACAACGCCGCGAACGCGAGCGCCGGATATTTCCAGCGGCCCAATTCCACCAGTCGCGGGCGATAGCCCCGGCCGCTGACCACGGCGTACTTGCGACTGTGGCGGATGATGCGGAAGTAGAAGAAGGCCAGCAGCACACCCAGAATGATCATCATCGCCGCGTACGCGCCGGCCAGCCCATACGATGGCAAGCCCACCTGCGGATTGACGGCGAAGTACACCAGCGAGCTCAGCACGAAAATGCGCGACTGCCAGCCAATGATGGCCGGCACCTCGAAGAGCGACATGGCCAGCATGAACAGGTACACCATCACCGCCGCGATAGCCGGCCAGGCCAGCGGCACCACAATCCTTCGGAGTGTCCGCAGCCGGCCGGCGCCACTGGTCTCGGAAGCCTCCTCCAGCGCCGGATCCATAGCGCGAAAGGTGGCCGACAGCATGAAGAACCCGCCGGGCACCAGCGACAAGCCTTGCACCAGCGCCATGCCCGGAATGTTGTAGATGCTGAAGGGCGGCTGCTTCAGGCCAAACAGCGCCATAGCGGCCTGGTTGGCGATGCCGATCTCGGGGCTGAACAGCAGGATCCAGCCCATCGCCCCCAGGAACACCGGCACCAGCAAGGTAGCGATGGCCAGGAAGAAGATAATGCCTTTGGCCGGGAAATCGGTGCGGTTGACCAGCCACACCAGCGGCACTGAGAACAGCAGCGCGACGGCCACGGTGCCAGCGGCGAACAAGACCGTGTTGCCGATAATCGACGGCAGCGTGGGATCGAGATAGGCGGCGCCGAAGTTGTCCAGCACCAGCGGCCCAGGCGCGCCGGCCAGGCCCTTGTGCAGGCTCATGAACAGCGCCGCCGACAGAGGCACGCCCACCGCCAGCGCGACCACGGCCAGCGCCGCGTAGCCGAAGGCGTTGCGCGACAGCGCCCGTCCCACCCGGCCTGCACCAAGAGCCGCGAAGCCGCGGTTAGCTTGGGCCGCGAGCGCGAGGCTCATGGGCTGGGGCTAGCCCTCACCCTGGCCCTCTCCCAGAGGGAGAGGGAATAGGACGCGAGGTTAGCGGAAGCCAAGGATCTTGGCGTACTTCTTGGTGCGGGCGCCCAGTTGGGTTTGTAGGAAGGCGGGGGTCATATTGATGTACTGCTTGCCCTGGATCAGCTTCTGATAGGTCGATCCAGGAACGAACACGGAACTCTGGCCGGTGCCCTGCTCCCATAGATCCTGCCCCTGCTTGGTAGCCAGGAACCCGGCGAATAAGGCGGCCGCGGCCGGATCGACGGCGCGCTTGAGAACGCCGGCCATGTTAGGCGCGACGATGACCGGCTGCACTTGGGCGCTGGCAACCGGCGCCCCCTTCTTCTGGGCTGCTCTCACGAGGTCGTCAGGGTCCGTCGCCGCGATCGAAATTTCGCCCAACTCAAGGCGCTGCTCCATCTCCGGCGTGGCGCCAAGCTTCGGCTTTTGCGCTGCCAGCTTGGTCACATAATCGGTGGTCTTGGCGTCTTCCCACAGGAATGACAGGCGGCCCCAGTGGTGCGTCGCCGTATTGACGCCGATCTTGCCGGACCACTTGGGATTGAGCAAGTCCTCCCAGGTCTTGGGGATGTCGCTGCCCTGCACGAGCTTGGTGTTATACGCCGGCAGTACGATCTGCTGCGAAAAGGTGTAGGCCCCGCCGCTGAAATCCACGGCCTGCGCAGGCACGTTGAACAGTTTGGTCCAATCGTACTTGGTGAGGACGCCGGACTTGTTCATGGTGGCGTATTGGGCATCGGTGATCAGCATGATGTCCCAGCTGGGCGGCTGGCCGGCCGAAGCCTCGGACACGACCTTGGCTGCGTCCGCGGTGTAGCCGCCGCTGGCGGTGGCCTGGATAGTCACCTTCGTGCCGTATTGCTTATTGAACGCGTCCTGAAAACGCTGCTTGTACTGCTGGGTGAAGGTGCTGCTCCAGTACACCTTCACCTTGCCCTCCTTGTTGGCGCCGGCGACGAGATCCTTCAGCGACACCGCGGCTGCGCTCGCCACCGGCGATGCTCCGGCAGCGGCCGGCGATCCACCGGATGCGGCCGGCGCCGCCGCCGAAGGCGTCGATCCGCCGCCGCACGCCGCCAGCGTCAAGCTCAGAACCAGCACCGCTGGCAGCAGCACCTGAAAGTTCACGTCTGTGCGCACCTTGCCAACCCCCGCGATTGAATCCGTGCCGATTGTGCCCCCTGTGCGCCGCCAGCGCAAGGGAGGATCGCAAGGTGAGATCGCTCGTCCACACTTGCTCTCCAATCTTGATGGCGCCCGTCGGGTAGCAAGTAATCACAAAGCCACCGGCATGTAAACGCTTCGCAACCGCGCACGGCCACCGACGTGGGTAACGAGGCCGTTGCTACAACTTCGCTGCTAAGAGGGCCTGCTCCGCCTCCTTGAGATCGACCATCTCCTGGCGGATGACCACCTGCTTGAGGTAGAGCTGATACGGCACGTCGAGGGCCGGGGCGGCCTTTTTGATGATGCTTGCTTGATCGCGGCCCCACCGGATGTTGACGCGCATCTCATCACCATGCTGTTCGCGTTCTTCGCGTTTCCCTTCTTGGAGGAGACGGACTACCTCGGGATTGCGCTCGATGCCGGCGCTGACGAGTTTGTCTTGGGCATTTGGACGTTCCATTTCAGCTTGGCCTCCTGCAAGAAATGATGACCACGTCATTGCCTTCGACGCTGTCATACGACGCCCAGTGGGAGCGGCATGACCCTAGGACGAGTAAAAATCAGCCGGTAACGGTCGCGAAAGTGACGTGCAATCGTTCCGGCTCGGGTACCGTGAAGTTCAGCTTCTCAAAGCCGACGACGTTTCCCTCGCCATCTTTCATCAGCACAACCTCATCGGCTGTTTCTTCGCAGATGCGTTCCAGTTGGGGGTCACCGAACCAGACGGTCAGGGTCCTCCCGTCACGGTCGTAGAACACTCTCACCTCGTCCACACTTGCTCTCCAATCTTGGTGGCGTCAGTCGGGTAACAAGTAATCACAAAGCCACCGACCTGTAAACGCTTCGCGACCACGCACAGCCAGCGACGTGGTGCTCGATCCCGTAGAAAAGATACACATCCGGATCGCCTCGGCTGCGCCGGATCTCGATCGGTGTGCTGAGCGTGCTGGCGACATCTTGCTCCCGGCGAGCCATGACCGGGTGCTTGAAGCTGCATATAGCACTACAGACGGCGTTCGTGAGGTGCACTTGAACTTGAAAGCCGAGCGGGGTGAGAATCTCAAACAGAAACTCGTCCGCGGTCGTCGCCATCTTGGTCTACGATACCGCGGTGTGGCCGGCAGGTGGCCTCATGTCTAGCTGTCACACCGATGAGGTGCCCGTTGCCGTTGAGCTGCCCAGAAACAGCCGTTTCACACGCTGGCGCTGAGCGCCTCCGGCGCCGGCCAGGTGGCCCCGTTCGCGGGGAAGACCTGCCAGCGGTCGGGCGGGAAGCGCAGCACCAGGGAATCGCCAACGCGGGCGCGAACCGTCGCCGGGAGCCGCACGGACAGCGGCACGCCCGCGATTTCAATCTCATACTGCACGGCTTCTCCGAGGAAGAGCCTTTCGAGCACCGCCCCCTCGCAGGCGCCGGCCTCGCCGCGGCTGGCTATGGCTACGTGCTCCGGCCGCATGCCCAGCAACACCTCCACGCCGGCCTCGAGCCCTTGGGGCAGGCTGCAATTCACCCGGCCGATGGGCAGATCGACGATGCCGGCCCCACAGGTGATGCCCGGCAGAAGGATCATCTGCCCTACGAACTGGCC